>CAITQY010000404.1 GCA_903894655.1 uncultured Gemmatimonadota bacterium | reverse complement strand
GAAATGGGGAACAGCAGCAGAATGAGCCCGAGCCCGAGTCCACAGGTGATCTGCCCGGCGAGCTTGTACCGCTCGACGAGTCCCTCGTTCTTCTTCCCTTCCCGCTTCTGCTTGAGCTTCAGGTAGTCGTCGAGAAAACCGATCATTCCCATCCACGCGGTGACCGCCATCGCCAGCAGCACGTAGCGGTTGCTCAAGCGCGCCCAAAGCAGCACCGGGACGAAAGTGGCCGCCAGAATGATGAGGCCACCCATGGTGGGCGTGGTCCCCTTCCCGGCATGCGTGTCCGGTGTGCCCTCGCGCACCACTTGATGCACCGCCATGGCGCGGAGCCGGCGAATGATGATGGGACCGAACACGAACGTGAGCAGCAGCGCCGACACAATCGCGGCCGCCGACCGGAACGTGATGTAGTTGAGCAGGTTGAGCACGCGGACATCGCGCGCAAACGGCTGGAGCAGAGTGTAGAGCACTAGGCAGTGGCCCAGAACGTAAGCGTGGGAACCAACCGCTCGAGGCGCATCCCGCGGGAGCCCTTGAGCAGTACGATGGCGTTGCGTTCGAGCCGGGGAGCAAGGAGCGTCCACAGTTCGTCGAAATCCGGCGTCGCGACGACGCGCGGATCGGACGGAGCCACCTCGCGTAGGGCGGCCGCGAAATCACCAACCCCGACAATCAGATCAGCCCCCGACGCCAGCGCTGCCTTCGCCACCGCACGGTGCTGCGACGCCGCCTGCGCGCCGAGTTCACGCATGGTACCCAGAATCGCCACGCGCTGTTGTCCTGAACCTACCCGTCCGAGCAGCTCGAGCGCCGCACGCATCGATGCAGGATTCGCATTGTAGGCGTCATTGATGAGGATCAACTCGCCAAGTTGCTCCCACGCACCGCGCATGCTCGGGACCGGCATCTCGGCCATCCCGACAGCGGCATCGGTCAACGGGATGCCGCACGCACCCGCCGCGGCGATGGCGAGCATCGCGTTCGCGGCCTGATGCGCGCCACGCAGCGGCAAGGTGAAATGCACGCCTTCCACGTCGAGCCACGGGCGTCCTTCGGCATCGAGCCCCCATGCCGTGGGTGTGATCGAGGCGTCCTCAAGGCCGGCGGTCAGGACAGCCGTCGCGCGGCCCTTGGCAATCTCGCAGACGTCGGGATGCACCGACGGCACGATGGCGAGTGTCACGCCTCGAAAGATCTCACTCTCTTCGCGCAGCACGCCGGCCAAATCGCCGAGCCCTTCCAGATGCTCTTCCCCGATCGAGGTCAGCACCGCGATGTCGGGCTCGGTGATCGCCCGCAACGTGGCGACCTCGCCCGGCGTGTTGGTACCCACCTCGACGATCGCGACCTCCGCCTCGGAGGGAATCGACAGCAGGGTGAGCGGCACGCCGATGAGGTTGTTGAGATTCCCCTTGGTGGCATGCACCACCAGCGTGCGTGAGAACGCGGCCTTGAGCAGCTCCTTGGTGCTGGTTTTGCCGTTCGATCCGGCCACCGCGATCACAGTGCGCCCCCAGGCGCGGCGCCAGGCGGTGGCGAGCTGTCCGAGCGCCACCAGCGTATCCGACACCACGTACGTGGGCACGCCAAGTCCCGCCGCCTTGGTGGCATCACTCACCACGAACGCGGCGGCACCGGCATCACGCGCGGTGGCCAGAAAATCGTGCGCATCGAAACGCTCACCCACGAGTGCCACGAAGACATCGCCGCGCGCGATCGCCCGCGTGTCGGTAGACACGCCGGCGAGCGGCCGGGGGATCCGTGGCCCGGTGCCTAGCGCGTCGGCCACGCGCTCGAAGGTCCAGTACGGATGGGCGTGATCAGGCGAGACGGCGGCGATCGCGCTGAACGCGGTACCGGCAGTGGAGAAGGCGGTCACGCAGAATGGGGCGGACGGTTGGGAAGGACAGGCGACACCGTAGCCGTGAGCGTCGTCATGCCCTCGGCCATCAAGTCGTTCACGATCTCCCGTTCATCGAACGGATACGACGTGGTGCCACGGATCTGATAGGTTTCGTGTCCCTTGCCGGCCAGTACGATGACATCGTGCGGAGTGGCCATGCGCACGGCATGGGCAATCGCCTCGCGACGATCGACCACCCGCACATGATCGCGCCGCGTCATGCCGGCCTCAATATCGTCGAGGATGCGATCGGGATCTTCCGTGCGCGGATTGTCGCTGGTCACGATCGCGACGTCCGCCAACGCTTCGGCGATGCGACCCATCTCGGGACGCTTGCCGCGATCACGGTCGCCGCCGCAGCCGAACACGACGATCAGGCGGCTGGCCGAGCCGTCGCTCTGTCGCGTGAACGGGCGCACGGCCCGCAGCGCGCGATCGAGCGCGTCGGGTGTATGCGCGTAGTCACGCAGCACGGTGGGCGCGGTGTACACCCGTTCCAGCCGTCCCGGCACCTGCGGTGCCACGGACAACCGCTGGGCGACGTCAGCGATCGGCATCCCTAAAGCCAGCGCCACCGCGGCGGCCCCGAGCGCGTTGGCGATATTGAAGTCACCGATGAGCGGCAACGCTACCGATTGCGCGCCATGCGGCGACACGAGGACGAAACGGCTGCCGTCACTGCTGAAGGTGACATCGCGCGCCGAGAGGTCGGCGCCAGAATCGGTGCCGAAGGTCCACGACGTGGGCGCGTTGGTGACCCCGCGCCACGACGGATCATCGGCATTGAACAACGCGACGCCATCGCGCGCCAACAGCCCCACGAGCCGCAACTTGGCGGCGCGATAGGCCTCCATCGTGCCGTGATAGTCGAGATGATCGCGCGTGAGATTGGTGAACACCGCCGCGGCGAACGACAGGCCGTCCACCCGTCGCTGATCGAGCGAGTGCGACGACACCTCCATCGTGACCGTGCGCACGCCGCGATCCACGAGTTCGCGCAGCAAGCGCTGTAACTCGACGGGGCCCGGCGTGGTGAGTCCACTGCCGCCGGGCATGCTGTCGCCCTCGCTGCCGAGCAACACCCCGAGGGTGCCGATCGACGCGGCTGGACGCTCGGGGGAATCGAGCAGATGACGCAACAGACCAACCGTGGTCGTTTTGCCGTTCGTACCGGTCACGCCCACCAGTGTCAGTTCACGCGCCGGCCACCCATGAAAGGCGGCCGCGGCCACCGCCGCCGCACGACGTCCATCACGCACGACGATGGCCGGAAGGCCCGCGACCTCAGCCGCCGCCGCGTCTTCCACCAGCGCGAGCGCGGCACCACTGGCCTTGGCCGCAGGAAGCCAGGCGTGACCGTCCTGCGCGGCCCCCTTCACCGCCAGAAACGCCGAGCCCGGTGTCACACGCCGACTGTCGTCGATGACGTCCGTGACGGCCACCGGCAGATCGGGGGCGGACGATACCAGCTGACCGGCATCACGCAAGGCGTCGAGCAGGACGCTCACGTCCACGGCACGAGCAGAGCGCGTCACTTGGCCGCCTCCATGCGCGGCATCTCGAGTTGCACGGTGCTGCCCACGCGCAGCAGGGTGCCGGCGGCGGGACGAGTCCGCACGTTGGCGCCGCGCGCGATGCTCACCTGAAAGCCAGCGGCGTACAGCGTGCGCGTGGCCTGACGCACATCGAGACCGAAGACCGTGGGCACCGACCGCATGGCGCGCGCGTCGCTCGCGATACGCTTCGGTATCGCGGCTGGCGTGATCGGGAGCACCACCACGACGCGCGCAGCAGCGGGCGCCGCTTCCGCCTTGGGCGGCGGCGGCGCCAACAGCGAGTCGCGCCGCGCCGAGTCGCGCGCAGCGAGCGCCAGGGCCTTGGGGGACTTGGGCTTCGCCACCGGCACTGGCATGGCCTTCGCGACCTCAGCCAGCGCATTGCGATCGAGGGCGGCATTGCGGGTGGCGAGCGCGGCCTGCAGGATGCCGTTCACAAGGCTGCCCGACACAATCCCACCGAAGTACGTCCCCTTCGGATCGATGATGCGTGCCACGAGCACATACTGCGGCGCCTGGGCCGGGAACATGCCGGCAAAGGTCGCATTGTATTTGCCGTCGAGATATCGGCCGTTCTCGCTGCGCCGCGCCGTACCGGACTTGCCGGCCACATCATAGGTCGCCAGTTCGGCGGCGGTCGCGGTGCCGCTGTCGACCACCGACGCCAACATCCCGCGCATCTCTCGCGCCGTCTTGGCGGTGAGCACGCGCCGCACGACGCGCCGCTCATGCCGATAGATCGTGGTTCCCTGCGCGTCGCGCACTTCCTTCACCAGTGCCGGCTGCAGCAGCTCGCCGCCATTGGCGATAGCGGCGTAGGCCAGCGCAATCTGCAGCGGCGTGGCCAGTACCTCATAGCCGATCGCCACCGCCGTCTGCGTCGTGCCACTCCACCGCGCCGGCAGTGGCAGAGACCCCTTCGACTCGGCGGGATACGGCACGCCGGTGAGCGAGCCGAAGCCGAAGTCGCGCATGGCTTCGAACTCTTCGCGCGGCGTCAGGCGCAGTGCCAGCTTGGCGGTGCCGATGTTGCTGGAAAAGCGAATGACATCGCGCACCGGCATTTGCGCGGCCTTGTGTTCGTCGGTCAGTGGTCGCCGGCGGCCGCGCAACATGGCGCTCCCGTTCTCGGTGTCGATGATCTCGTTGGGCGTCGCCTTGCGCATGTCGAACAGGCGCGACACCAGAAACGGCTTCATCACGGAGCCCGGCTCGTAGGCCAGCGCCATCGGTGTGCTGGTGCTCGCCGACTTCCCATCACGCACGCCGGCCAGCGCCAGTACCGAGCCGTCGCGCGGATCGAGAATCACCACGTCGCCGCCCGTGCCACCGGTGCGGACCAGCGCCATCTTCAACTCGTTCTCGGCGATCTCCTGCAATGCTTGGTTGACCGTGAGCGTGACCGTGTGCCCAGGCAGCGCATCCACGCTGGACAGCTCCGGCGACTCCACGTACCCGGCCTTCGGATCCTTCACGAGCGCCCGGCTACCGGCTTGCCCACGCAACAGCGGGTCGAGTTCCAACTCGATGCCACCGACCGGTGCGTCATCGGCATCGACCGCCCCCAGCACGCCGCGCAAGTTGTCGCTGGCCGAATTGATCCGACGGCGGACTCGCTCCACGTGCACACCGGGCAAGCCTGCCAAGCGCTCGATATCAGAGGGAAGATAGAGCTTCGGGAGCGAGACCCACTTTTGATTCGTGTCGAGCGCTTTGCGAATCTGCGCCTCGGGTACGGACAGCGCGCGCAGCCCGCTACGCAGGACGGCGCGCGTTTTCACGAGCGGCTCGCCACGCTTGGCGTTTCGGCGGCGCACATCGCGAATCTCGCGCGGCGCGATGCTCAGCTTCACCTGCTCGCGCGATTCGACGAGCACCGTGCCGGTCGCGTCCGTGATCGCGCCCCGCAGCGGCTTCACCGTTTGCTGATCGACGTGCTGGCGGTCGGCCACGCGCAACCAGGTCGCATGCTCCACAATCTGCAGCTGGACGGCTCGCGCGAGGATCGCGACGGCAAAGAGCACCAGACCGGCATGCACGATCATCGTGCGCGCCCGGCTCACCGTGGCCGGCGCGCCGGGGTCGCCGGGGATGAGCCGCGACTCATTGGCCGCCTCGCTCCGCATCGGTCCGAACATCATGCGCGTGTCACGAGTGTGAGGCCGAATCGCTGGCGGTGCTGTCGGGACGCACCGGATCGGCCAGCAGCGCGTCGGACAGCAGACGCGTCTGCGCGTCGGTGGCTACGTGCAACCCGAGCCGGCGCTCCGCCTCCGCGATCACGCGACTGCGGGCCATGGCACTCCGGATGTCGCGATCGAGCGTGGTTTTCTCAGCGATCAGCGCCCGCTGCCGATCGGAGAGCCGGCGCATATCGCGCGCCGTGGCCGCCCCCACACCGCGCCGCCACACCACGAGCGAGGCCACCATCAGAAAAACGCCCAACCCGATCGCAACCCACGCTCGCCCCTTGAGCGGACCGCGGGAGGAACGGCGCATGGTGCGTTTGGTGGATCGCGTGGCCATCAGCGTGCCAGCTTCCAGGCGCGGAGGCGGGCGCTGCGGGCGCGCGGATTGCCTGCCACTTCTTCCTCGGTGGCATTGATCGGGCGGCGCGTGAGCGTCTCGCCGAGCGGCGCACCACGGCAGCTGCAGATCATCTGGCGCGGCGGGCAGATGCAGACCGTGCTCCAGTCGCGGAACGCGTTCTTCACGAGGCGATCTTCGCCGGAGTGATAGCTGATGATCGCCAACACACCGCCGGGCGTGAGTCGGTCGCGCAGGAAGGGCAGCGCGTGCTCGAGCCCCGACAGTTCATCATTCACGGCGATACGAATGGCCTGAAAGATGCGCGCAAAGTCTGGCGCGCCGCTGCGGGGGCCGAGCACCGCGCGGATGGCATCGACGAGATCATCGGCGGTCGCGAACGGGCGGCGCTCCCGTCGCCGCACGATCTCGCGGGCCATGCGAGCCGCGCGCGGTTCGTCGGCGTAGGCGCGCAGCAATGCCGACAGATCGACTTCGTCGATCGTGTTCAGCAACTCACCCGCGTCGGTATCGGCATCCGTACCCATCCGCATGTCGAGCGGCGCGCCCTCGCGGAACGTGAAGCCGCGGGTGAGATCGTCGAACTGATGCGACGACACGCCGAGGTCGAGGAGAATGCCGTCGAAGCGCTCGTCGGGCGACAGTCCGCCGGAGTCGAGCGCGGCATAGTTGGTGAGCAGGGCGCGGAACTGTCCGGCGCGTTCAAAATCGCCGAGTCGCTCGCGCGCGGCCGCGAGCGCCCGCGGATCGCGATCGACGCCGGTGACACGCATACCGCGTTCGAGAAGGGCGGCGGTGTGCCCACCACCACCCAAGGTGCAATCGAGGACGGTCGAGGCGCCGGCGAGCAGCGCTTCGATCTCGGCCAGGAGCACTGGGATGTGGTAGGCGCCAACGCGCCCGGATGGGAGAGTACGGACCGGGCTCACGCGCTGATTGAAGGCTTGTTAGGGCGCGTCATGTTAGTGCGGTGCTGAGTGCACCGTCAAGCGATGGTGACGCGTTCAGAAATGTGCATTACCCGTACGCACGCACGGATGTGATAGCCGGAGTATGGTGGCGAGCGCGGGCCGGGAGAAAAAGAACGGGCCCACCGTCGGAGCGACGGCGGGCCCGGGGTCCTGCTGAGGCGATACTACTTACAGAAGGCCTTGACCATCTGGTCGGCGTTCGGATCAAGCTGCATGACGAAGCCCATGTACTGGCGCATGGCGTCGGGGGCGAAGGTACCACCCTTGGGCAGGTTGATCTGTGCGTCGACGAACAGGTTCTTGGCTTCCTTGGCGAGAGGGCAGCTCTTCTGCTCGCTCGCCGCCGTCAACTTGAGCTGACCATACACGACACCCGCCGCTCCAAGCAGGAACTGCGCCTGGGCCTTCGTGGGTCCCTTCGACACGGAATCTGCATAGTTGAGCGTGGAGATCATCGCGTCGAAGTCAGCCGGCAGCTTGCTGGCCTGCGCCTTCTTGAACTGATCGTTGCCGATCTGCACGAGCATTTGCCGTACGAGCGTGCTGGTGTCGCCAGCCGCGATGACCGCCCGAGCCGCCGGCACCACTTCTTCCGTGCGGTTCAGATCCTTGAGCAGCGTGAGTCGCAGGAACGCTCCGTTTTCGACGGCGACCTTAGCGGCCACGGCCTTGTCCAGCGCTTCAAGCGCCTGCTGGTTCTGTCCAGCCTTCTGGAGCGCCACGATCTGCGTGAACGTGAGCCCCGGCTCGTTCGGGAACTTGGCGAGACCCTTCGCCGCCATCTCCGCCGCCTTCTGGAACTGGCTGTCGGCCGCCATAGATGCCGCCGAGAGCGAGAAGTAGGCGGTGTCGGCGAACGACGTGTCCAGCTTCACCAGCTCGTCGCCCTGCAAGAACGCTTCCTTGTAGTCCTTCGTGGCGAGCAGGATGCGCCAGCGGAGACGCAGCAGGTCCGGGTCGCCCGGATTGAGCATCACGGCCGTGTCGATGACCGGCTTGGCGAGGCGCGGATTGGCGACGCTGGCCAATTCCTCGACGACGTCCTTCTGCAGGCGCGGGTTCTTCGGATCCGTGGCGAGGAGACGCGTGAGCGACACCACGGCCGAGTCCTGCTGCCCGAGGGCCCGATACGAAGACGCCAGAATGGCGAGGCCCGGGCGGCTCTTGGGATCGATGGCCACGATCTCCTTGGCGATCACGAGCTGATCGGCGACGGGCGCCTTCTGCGTGATCATCACGTTCGCCATGCAGATCCGCGCGAGCGTGGCCCGGGGATACAGCACGATGCCTTCCTTGGCAGCCGCGATCGCGGCGTCGTACTTCTGGTCGCGCGCCGAGTTGATGCACTTCCTTTCGGCATCGAGCTGTTTGCGCGCTTCCTTCAGTTCCTTGGAGATCGCCGCGGCGGCATCGCCGACGGACTTCACGTCGTACGAGCCGATCGGTTGCACGAGCGAGTTGTCACGGGCGAGTACGAGATTGGCATCGACCTTCACGCCCGTGGCGGTCTTGCTCACGGTGCCCGTGACGTATTCATCGGCACGCAGCAGTGTGGCGAGGGCGCGCTGATCGTGGGCCTCAAGGGCGTCGGTAATCGGGAAGCCCGACGCTTCAAGGGTGGCATTGATGTCCGTCTTGGGCAGGACATACACCTGCTTGAACGGGAACTCGCTGTTCATGCGCGAGCGGACCGCGTCGGCGGCCTGCACTCCCAAGCCCTTCTCACCAGCTTTGAACACCGCCACGAGCACGCGCGTGGCGTTCGGGTCGGGGACCCGATTGTACTGAGCGGACGCAATCGACGGCACCGCAAGGGTACCAACGACGGCGAGACCGATACCGGCGAGCGCCTGGAAATGCCGTGACATCAATGTCGTAACCTCCGCACCGAGAGCCGTGGATCCGGCGTAACGCCGGCATACCTGCAACCCGAGTGGCCGTGCGCGAGCCAAGCGGGTCTGGGGAGACTGCAGAACTTGAAGAGCGGTTGCCTACCGTGCAAGCCTTCGGCCGAGGCCGAGGCCAGTTCGATACCGTACGGGTTGTTCAGCATCCCTCGCGGCACGCTGAACGGTCGAGACGAGTGGAGAGATCGGAAGAGCGTCGTGTAGGGAAAGAGTGTCTTCGCCTGTGTAGATCTCGGTGGTCGCCGTATCATT
>CAITQY010000403.1 GCA_903894655.1 uncultured Gemmatimonadota bacterium | reverse complement strand
GGGCACACAACGCTTCCCCAAGCCCCAGCAGATGGCTACGTACGCCGCCGAACCGTTCCAAACCGTAGGGACTCACGAGAGCGATGCGCAGGGTGGTGGCCACGATGTATGCTACTCTCCACCATGGCATTCCTCCACTGCGCACGCTCCCGCGCACGGCACTCCCGCGCACTCCGCCACTGCCGCATACTCCGCCGCCACTGTGTCGTCGCTGCCCTTGGCGGCGTGATGGTGAGCGCGGCCATCGCGCAGGCCCAGCCGTCGCCGTCGGTCCCGCTTGGCGACCCGGCGTACGCACAGCTCGATCAGGTCGTGGGCAGTGGGTTGGTGCGCACCGTGATCTATGGGCAGCGTCCCTACACGCGTCGGGAAATCGCGCGCATTACCGCGGAGGCCCGCGCGCAGCTGGCGCTCCCGGCGCACGCCACGCGCGTGAGTGTGGCCACGCGACGAACGCTGGAGTCGCTGGTGCGTCGGTTTCCGGTGCAGGACAACGCGGCGGGGCTTCGTCGCTTCGCCCCGATGGCGCGCACGGAATTGCTGCTGCTGGACAGCCCGTCCCGTGCGATTGCGCCGGCGCCGGTGGGCACCGTGCAGGCCGACGTCAATCCGCTGCTCAACGCGCGCGGTGGACGGCGCTACGGGCAAGGCCCCACTTTGGCCTTTGAAGGCGGGGCGTCGGCGTCGCTGGGGCAACATGTTCTGGTGCAGCTCCAGCCCCGCGTGGCGGGCGGCGTCGCCACTCGCGGGGGACGCGCGGCGCCGTTTCTCGGGGGCGCGCTGCAGTCGGCCGCGCTCTCGGCGTCACGCTGGAATCTGCGGGTAGATGTAGGGCGGCAGCCGCTGGTGTGGGGACAGGCGCTGGATGGCGGGTTGCTGCTCTCTGCCAGTGGCCCCCCGCTCGACATGATACGTGTGAGCACCGAGGCGCCGTGGCGCGCGCCATGGGTATTCAAGTGGCTGGGCATGCTGCGCGGATCGGCGTTGCTGGCCGACCTCGGCCCGCGGCAGAACTTCCCGCACGCGAAACTGGCCGCGTACAAGCTGAGCGGACAGATCACGTCGTACTTCGAGTTCTCGGCCAGTGTCATGGCGCAACAGGGCGGACGCGGCGCGCCCACGACCGATGTCTGGAACCGGTTCATCGATCTCGTACCGGCGCTCAAGTACGCCCTTCCCGACGACGATTCGCAGTTCTCCAACAAGTTTGCCGGGTGGGATATGCGCTTCCGCATTCCGCCATTGCACGGGGCGCAGCTGTACATGGAGTCGGTGTTCGACGACATGGACCCGCGTCGCTGGCGCAGTACCTGGTGGGAGGATGGCGGCCACATCGTGGGGGCCTCGCTGGCGCAGCTCGGCCCCGAGGGCGCGTGGGGGGCGGTGGCGGAATATCATCACACCGGCCTGCGCTACTATCAGCACACAGTGTTCTCGAGCGGACTCTCCTCCAATCGCACATTGCTGGGCGACCCCTTGGGGCCGCAGGGCGATGGCGGGCTGCTGCGGATCACTCGCGATGCGGGGACGCGCACCCGCGTGCAGCTCGACCTCGCGCTGGAGCGCCGCGGCGGCGATGCGTGGGGGACCACCGCGGACAACGCCAACAACGACAACTTTCGTTTCGTACTCGAGCGAGCGCGCCCGGCTGAGTGGCGACAGCGTGCGATGGTGCAATGGCAACGCACGGTGCATCCGGGCACCGTGCTGGGGGTGCAGGCCGGAATGGAACGGGTGCGCGATGCCGCCTCGGTACCCGGCGCCGGACAGAGCAACGCGATGGCCGGTGTGACGTGGATGTGGGTGCCGCAGTAATGCCGGCGTCGCATCGCGCGTTTTGCGGCTTCAGAGACAGTCG
>CAITQY010000402.1 GCA_903894655.1 uncultured Gemmatimonadota bacterium | reverse complement strand
TGCCCTGCTGACGCGATCATTCCCGGGATGCTCACGCGGCGCCGCCGGTGGCGCTCACGGCGAGCGATGCGGCCAGAATGACGTGCCACTCCTGCAGCGAGCGCACCCCGGGTTCGCGTGACTGACGCGCGGCAATGGCTTCGGCCGCGGCGCTGGCCGCCGAGAGGGTGGTCGTGTAGGGCACGCGGTTGCTGATCGCGGCCTGTCGCAAGCGCTCATCATCAACCTGTGCGTGCTTGCCGAGCGGGGTGTTCACGAGCAGCTGAATCTCGCCGTTCAGAATCATGTCGACGCCGTGTGGGCGGCCTTCACTCACCTTGAGCACTGACTGCACCGGGATGTTACGCTCGCGCAGATACGTGGCGGTCCCGCTGGTCGAGTAGAGGGTGAAGCCAAGCTCGTGGAACCGCGCGGCCAACTTAGCGGCGCTTGGCTTGTCTGAGTCGTTCACCGTGATGAAGACCGCGCCCGTCCGTGGGAGCGCGTTGTCGGCGGCCAGTTGCGACTTCATGAACGCCGTGCCGAAGTCTTCATCGATGCCCATGACTTCGCCGGTCGAGCGCATCTCGGGGCCGAGCACCGGATCGAACTCTCGGAACTTGTTGAACGGGAAGACGGCTTCCTTCACGCTGTAGAAGGGCGGTACGATTTCCGAGGTGAAGCCGATCTCGGCCAACGTTTCGCCGAGCATCAAGCGGGCCGCGACGGAGGCGAGTGACACGCCAATGGCCTTCGAGACGAAGGGCACGGTGCGCGACGCACGCGGGTTGACCTCGATCACGTACACCACACCATCCTTGTACGCGTACTGCACGTTGATCAGGCCGACGACGCCCAGCTTCTTGGCAAAGGCGACCGTGTGCGCGCGCATCTGATCGGCGGCTTCCTGCGGAATCAGGTATGGCGGCAGGACACACGCCGAGTCGCCGGAATGAATGCCGGCACTCTCGATGTGCTCCATCACGGAGCCAATCACCACATTCGTGCCATCGGAGAGCGCATCGACATCGGCCTCGAACGCATCCTCGAGGAACTTGTCCACCAACACCGGGCGGTCCTCGCTCACGCGTGCGGCGCGCTCGAAGTACCCACGCAAGGACGTGGCGTCGTGCACGATCTCCATGGCGCGTCCACCGAGCACGTACGACGGGCGCACAAGCACGGGATACCCGATGCGGTCGGCGATCTCCACCGCTTCCTCGACGCTGGTGGCGGTGCCGTTTGCCGGCTGGGCGATGCCCAATTCGCGCACGATTGCTTCAAAGCGCCGACGATCCTCAGCGATGTCGATCGCGTCGGGCGACGTGCCAAGAATGCGCACCCCCGCGGCTTCGAGCGGACGCGTGAGCTTGAGCGGCGTCTGTCCACCGAGCTGCACGATGACGCCGAGCGGGTTCTCACGATGGACGATTTCGAGCACGTCCTCGAGTGTGACCGGCTCGAAATACAACTTGTCGGAAATATCGAAATCGGTGGAGACGGTCTCGGGGTTCGAGTTGACCATGATCGTCTCGTATCCACGTTCGCGCAGCGCCAGCACCGCACGGACGCAGCAGTAATCGAACTCCACCCCCTGCCCGATCCGGTTGGGACCGGAACCGAGGATGATGACCTTCTGCCGGCCTTCGGTGGCCGCTTCGCTCTCCTCGTCGTAGCAGCCGTACAAGTACGGCGTGCTGGAGGGGAACTCGCCGGCACAGGTATCGATCATTTTGTACGACGGTCGCACCCCGAGCGACCAGCGCAAGGCGCGGGCCTCATGTTCGGTGACGCCGCGCAATGCGCCGAGCTGGCGATCGGAGAATCCGAGGCGCTTCATGCGACGCATGCCTTCTGCATCGATGGTGGCCTCGTGTTGGTATTCCGCCTCGGCGACGATCAACTCATGCAACTGATCGAGGAACCACGGATCGATGCCGGTGATTTCGTGCAGTTCCACGGTGTCCATGCCCAGCAGCATGGCGCGCTTGAGCTGGTAAATGCGCTCAGGTGTGGGCCGGCGCAGTGCGCCGCGGAGCTCTTCCTTCGAGCCTTCGACGAGGCGGTCATCCACGAGCCGTTCACCGATGGTCCAGCCACTGCGGCCGGTTTCAAGCGCCCGTAGCGCCTTCTGGAACGCTTCCTTGAACGTGCGACCGATCGCCATCGACTCGCCGACCGACTTCATCTGCGTGGTCAGGCCCGGATCGGACGACGTGAACTTCTCGAAGGCGAAGCGCGGGCACTTGACGATCACATAGTCGAGCACCGGCTCGAAGCTGGCTGGCGTCGTCTTGGTAATGTCGTTCGGGACTTCGTCGAGCGTATAGCCCACGGCGAGCTTGGCACCGATGCGCGCGATCGGAAATCCGGTCGCCTTCGACGCGAGTGCCGACGAGCGCGACACGCGCGGGTTCATCTCGATGACGATCAACTCGCCGTCCTTCGGATTCACGGCGAACTGGATGTTGCAACCGCCGGCATCGACGCCGATCTCGCGAATGATGGCGACCGCCGCATCGCGCATCAGCTGATACTCGCGATCGGTGAGCGTCATGGCGGGCGCGACGGTAATGGAATCACCGGTGTGCACGCCCATCGGATCGAGGTTCTCGATCGAGCAGACAATGACGACGTTATCGGCGCAATCGCGCATCACCTCGAGCTCGTACTCCTTCCAGCCAAGCAGCGACCGCTCGATGAGTACGGATCCCACGGGTGACAGGTCGAGGCCACGGCGCACCATCGTCTCGAACTCTTCGCGGTTGTACGCGATCCCGCCACCTGTGCCACCAAGCGTGAACGACGGGCGGATGACCGACGGGAAGCCCGTCTCTTCAACGCCGGCGATCGCTTCTTCGAGGGTGGTGACGGTGCGACCGGTCGGGCACTTGAGGCCGATCTTGGTCATCGCCTCGCCAAAGAGCTTGCGATCTTCCGCGACGCGAATGGCGCGGGCGTTGGCGCCGATGAGTTCGCAGCCGTACTTCTCGAGCACACCGCTGTCGTAGAGCGCGAGCGCCACGTTCAGCGCCGTTTGTCCACCCATGGTGGGCAACACGGCGTCCGGGCGTTCCTTGGCGATCACTTTTTCGACGAACTCGGTCGTGACCGGCTCGATGTAGGTGCGGTCCGCGAACTCCGGGTCGGTCATGATGGTGGCCGGATTGGAGTTCACGAGGATGACCTCGTACCCCTCTTCGCGCAGGGCTTTGGTGGCCTGCGTTCCGGAATAATCAAATTCAGCAGCCTGCCCGATCACGATCGGTCCAGAGCCGATCACGAGAATCCGGTGCAGGTCAGAGCGTCGCGGCATGAAGGAGATCGTCGATGATGTCGTCAAGAGAGCGCGTGGCGGACCATCCGGTGGCGCGCTGCAATTTTCGCGAATCCCCGATCAAAATGGGGACGTCAACTGGGCGGACCAGCGACGGATCTTCGACGGGCGTCGCCTGCACACCGGCACGCGCCAGAACCCTGTCGAGAATCTGCTGCACCGACCATCCGGTGCCGCTGGCCACATTGTACGCCTCGCCAGGCGTACCCCGTTGGCACAATGAAATATACGCAGCAACGACGTCACTTACATGGAGGAAGTCGCGTATCGGAGAGCGATTGCCAACTGGCATGCTCATCCCCGGCTCCGCCCCACGCAGTTCGACGGCGCGCTGTACGAGCGCCGGCAGCAAGAAGCGCGTCGGCTGGCCGAGACCACTGTGGTTGAAGCTGCGGGCGACGACCACTTTCAGACCGGTCGCCCGCCAGCACTGCAAGGCGAGCACCTCCTGCGCCGCTTTGGTGGCCGCGTAGACGGTTCGGGGCGCTTGGACCGAGCTCTCGCTCAATGGGAACTCATGCGTGTCGTGCCGTCCGTACTGCTCCGCGCTTCCGACGATGAGCACCATCGGGTCGCACAAAGCCGTGTCACGGGCGCGGCCAAGCGCATGGAGCAACCGCGCGGTCGCCGTGACATTCACGTCCCACGCCAGCGCCGGATCGGCGGTGGCCGTCGGCACATGGGAGATGGCGGCCAGATGTACGACCGTGTCAGGCCGTGCCGCGTCCACGACGCCGACCACGTACCGCTCGTCCCGGAGGTCGCCGTAGAGCCACGTGACATCCCCGGCGGCCGTCGGCGTCTCCGGCGGGTCGGTGGCGAGCGCAAACAACTCAGCCCCCACCATCCGCAGTGCGTCGAGCATGTACGTCCCGACGAAGCCGGCAGCTCCGGTCACGAGCACCCGCTTCACGAGCGTATCACCGCGCGCGTTCGTACCGCGCCAGATCGGCGGCGACCATCATGCTCACCAACTCGGCGAAGGGGACCGTCGGGGTCCATCCCAGCCGCTGCTCGGCCTTGGCAGGGTCGGCGACGAGCAGATCGACCTCGGCGGGCCGGAAGAACTTCTCGTCCTGCTTGACATACTCGAGGTAATCGAGATCGACGGCACCGAAGGCGGCGACGCAGAAATCACGTACCGAATAGGTCTCGCCGGTGCCGATCACAAAATCATCGGGCTCGTCGAGTTGCAGCATGCGCCACATCGCATCGACATAGTCACCGGCACATCCCCAATCGCGACGCGACTCGAGGTTGCCGAGCCGAAGCTCCTGCTGCATTCCGAGTTTGATGCGGGCGACGGCGTCGGTGATCTTGCGCGTTACGAATTCGAGTCCACGGCGCGGTGACTCGTGATTAAACAGGATGCCGGAGACCGCAAACAGATTGAAGCTTTCGCGATAGTTGACGGTAATCCAGTGGCCGTAGACCTTGGCGACGCCATAGGGCGAGCGGGGGTAAAAGGGCGTGGATTCGCGCTGCGGCGTCTCGACGACCTTGCCGAACTGTTCGCTCGAACTGGCCTGATAGAAACGCGACTTGGGCGCGGCCTTTCGCATGGCTTCCAGCATCCGCGTGACGCCGAGCGCGGTGAATTCGCCGGTGAGCACGGGCTGGGTCCACGAGGTCTGCACGAAGCTTTGCGCGGCGAGATTATAGATCTCATCGGGCTGCGTTTCGTACACGACATCAGTCAGCGATGTCTGATCGAGCAGATCGGCCGACACGAGTTCGACGCGATCGACGAGATGGGCGATGCGCTCGTAGGGGGTCGTCGATGAGCGGCGAACGACACCGACGACGCGATAGCCCTTGGCGAGCAGCAGTTCGGCGAGGTAGGAGCCGTCCTGTCCGGTAATCCCGGTGATCAGTGCAGTCTTCAACAGAGTACTCAGTCGAAAGTCAGGACTCGTGAGTGGCGACCACGGATGGCACACGTACAAAGCGGGGAGCCCGGCAACTGCGAGCTCCCCGCTGAGACGTCACCGTCCGCGTGTTAGGCGACGGCAACCTGACCGCGCGGCGCGCGGGTGATCTTGCCGGCCGCGATGCACCGCGTGCAGGCCTTGACCTTGATCACTTTCCCTTCGCTGAGGGTGCGCACGACCTGGAGATTGGGTCTCCAGGTGCGGCGCGTCTTGTTGTTTGCGTGCGAGACGCTGTTTCCAAAGGCAACGCCCTTGTCACAGACGTAGCAGCGGTGTCTATCGATAGCCATGTCCGATATCCTCAGCTCTGGACCAATTCGATCCGCGCCATCTCCGCACCGTCACCCTTGCGGTGGCCGGTTTTGAGAATGCGCGTGTAGCCGCCCGGTCGCGTGGCGAACATGGGGCCGATTTCCTGGAATAGCTTGTCGGCCGCCTCACGCTTGTGGACGTGCTTGCCGGCCAGCCGACGCGCGTGGAGCGTGCCGGTACGGGCCTTAGTGATGAGCTTCTCAACGAAGGGGCGGAGTTCTTTTGCCTTCGCCTCAGTCGTCTCGATCGCACCCTGCTCAATGAGCGAGGTAGCGAGGTTGCGAAGCAGCGCGAGGCGCTGCTCACTCGTCCGCCGAAGTTGGCGGTTTGCCTTGCGATGGCGCATGGGAATTACTCCTCGTCGTCTTCGTCGTCGGGCGCGTTCTCGGCCGCGCGGCTGGGCGGGGTGCCCATATCGAGGATACGCACACCTTCTGTGCTTTCCTCGTATCGCATACCGAAATTGAGCCCTTCCTTCTCGAGCAGCGCGGCGATTTCCTGCAGAGACTTCTTACCGAAGTTCTTGACCTGAAGGATTTGCGCCTCGGTCTGGCGAACCAGATCGCCGAGCGAGCGGATGTTCGAGTTCTTGAGTGAATTGACCGAGCGAACCGAGAGTTCGAGATCGTCGATCGGAGTGCGGAACAGTTCGGCCAAGCGGAGGGCGTCGCTGTTGGAGCCGTCGCCACCCGCGCCAGGCTGTGCCGAGGCCGACGACCCGAAGCCCACGAAGTACTGGAAGTGGGTCTGGGCCAGGGCCGCAGCGTAGCTTACCGCTTCCTCGGGCGACATCGTGCCGTTGGTTTCGACGGTGAGCGTGAGGCGGTCGTAGTCAGTACGCTGTCCGACGCGCGTCTCAGAGACGGCGAAGTTGACGCGACGCACCGGGCTGTAAATGGCATCGATCCGCACCACGTCGACGGAGAGGTTCTTGTCAGCGGGATGCTGATCGCTCTCGATATAGCCGCGACCCTTGTTCACGTAGAGTTCGACGTTGAAGTCGCGCTCGTCGGTGATGGTGAAGAGATGGTGCGCGGGGTCGATGACCCGAGCGCCACCGTTGACCTGGATGTCGGCGGCCGTGACAGCGCCGGGGCCCGACTTGGCGATACGGAGCACGGTCTGCTCGACATCGTCAGGGAGCGCCAGCGTGAGCGTCTTGAGATTACCGATGATCTGGTGCACGTCTTCCACGACGCCGCCAATGGTCTGGTGCTCATGCACCACGCCATCAATGCGGAATGCCCACACGGCGGACCCGCGGAGCGACGACAGCAGCAGTCGGCGCATCGCGTTGCCCAGCGTGTGTCCGAAACCGCGTTCGAGCGGCTGCAGACGGAATTCGGCCAGATTGGGCGTGTCCTCGCGCTTGGTTGCTTCGACAAGCTGCGGGCGAACCAGCCCTGAGAGATCGATCGTTGCCATGAAGTTCGAAAAATTGGAAGTGGTCACACCGGCGCTGTTCGCCGATGACGCGCTACCCCGCCCCGAACGCGCGGTAGCCCCGTAGAGGGGTTCGGGCCCCGACCGCCGACAGGGACGCGCCGCGAACGGCGCGCTCTGTCAGCTGAGTGGTACGTGTTACTTGGAGTACAGTTCGACGACGAGCTGTTCCTGCGCCGCCAACGGAATGGACTGACGCTGCGGCTTCTCGAGCACGCGGCCGCTGAACGACTCCTTGTCGACGGCGATCCACGAGAGCGAGGCACCACGCGCGGCCTGTTCCATAGCCGACATCACGAGCACGAGTTCACGCGACGACTGCTTGACGCGCACTTCTTCGCCCGGACGCACCTGATAGGACGGGATGTCCAGCAGGCGACCCTTGACCTCGATGTGCCGGTGACGGATGAGCTGACGCGCGGCCTTGCGGCTGGGCGCAAACCCCATGCGGTACACGACGTTGTCGAGACGCGTTTCGAGCGCCGCCAGCAAGTTGTGACCAGCGATACCCGGCGCGGACGCCACCCGATCGAAGGTGTTGCGGAACTGCTTCTCGCTGATGCCGTAGATGCGCTTGATCTTCTGCTTCTCGCGCAACTGCTTGGAGAATTCGGACGCTTTCTTGCGACGCGCCGTGGCCTGACCGTGCTGACCCGGGGCGTACGGACGACGCTCGACGGGGCACTTCTCGGTGAAGCACTTGGTGCCCTTCAGAAAGAGCTTGGCGCCCTCACGACGGCACTGACGGCAGCTGGGACCAGTATAACGGGCCATGTCTTAGACCCTCCGACGCTTGGGGGGACGGCAGCCGTTGTGCGGGATCGGGGTGACGTCGCGAATGGACTTCACCTGGAGGCCGGCGGAGGCGAGCGCCTGAATGGCGGACTCACGACCACTGCCCGGACCCTGCACGCGCACATGCACGCGGCGCACGCCGAGGGTGAGCGCTTCGCGCGCGCACTGCTCGGACGCCACCGTGGCGGCGAACGGCGTGGACTTCTTCGACCCCTTGAAGCCTGCCTTGCCGGCAGAGCCCCACGACACCGTGTTGCCGTGCAAATCGGTGATCGTGATGGTCGTGTTGTTGAACGTGGCGCTGACGTGGGCGATGCCTTCGGCCTCGACGACGCGCTTGGTTTTCTTTGCGGTAGCCATGGCTTACTTGGTCACCTTCTTCTTGCCCGCGATAGCGCGGCGCGGCCCCTTCTTGGTGCGCGCGTTCGTGTGCGTGCGCTGCCCGCGCACGGGAAGCCCGCGGCGATGGCGCGTGCCACGGTACGAGCCGATGTCCATCAGGCGCTTGATGTTCATCGCGATCTCGGTGCGGAGAGCACCTTCGACGCGAATGTTGCGCTCAATTTCCTGACGGAGCTTGTTGACGTCCGCGTCATTGAGATCGCGGACTCGCTGATCGGGCGAGACGCCCGCGGCAGCGAGGATCTTCTGGGCGGTCTTGCGACCGATGCCGAAGATGTAGGTCAGGCCGATCTCAACCTTCTTCTCACGAGGGAGATCGACGCCAGCGATACGTGC
>CAITQY010000401.1 GCA_903894655.1 uncultured Gemmatimonadota bacterium | reverse complement strand
TCGCCCTGGAGAAAAACCTCGGAGTGTGCCGCTCGCTGAACATGGCCATTCGCGAGGCACGCGGCGACTACCTCATCGGGATCGCGACCGACGATCTCTGGGAACCCACACTGTTGGAGCAGCTCGCTGGCAGGCTCGATGCGCTGTCCCCGGAGTACGTGGGCGTGTATTGCGATGCATGGCAGGTCGATGAGCAGGGGACACCGCTCCCCCTCAGCTTCATCGAGCGGTATCACCACGGGGACGCGCCGTCGGGCGACATCTTTCCCGTCCTCTGCGACCGCAATTTCCTGCCGGCCAGCGCGACGATGTACCGACGGTCGGCGTACGATGAAGTCGGGGAGCATGACGAGGACCTTGCCTACGAAGACTGGGACATGTGGCTCCGCCTGTCACGGGGCGGGTTGTTCGCGCATGTACCCGAGCGCCTCGCGCACTATCGCGTCGTGCAGGGGTCGCTGGTCCAGACGCTGTTCCCGGATGCGCAGCCAAGCGTGGACGCGCTGGTCACCCACGCGCGGATGGCGGTCACGTTGCTTACCCACCCAGTTCGTAGGCCACCCAACGCAGCGCAATGGCAGGAACGCCTCGTGCGGTCGGCGGTCGGGCTGTATCGCCACGGAGACCCGCGGGCGGCGGGTTTCCTCTGGGCCGCCGTGCGTCATGCGCCTCAGCAACGCCCACGAAACGCGCTGCTTGCCGTAATGGCGTCAGCCGGAATCCCATTCGACGCCGCTCAGCGGATCCGAGACACCGTGCGTCCTGAGCGGCCGACCACGAGGGGGGATCACCATGCACCCTGAGGCTGCCATTGACGGGGATGTCGGCGAGCGCCTGCTTCGGCATCTGCGCCACGTCACGGGTATCCCTCGGCTGGAATACCGCGAGGGTCTCGAGGAGATCGCGGTGAGTATGGAGGCGAGCATTTTCCGATTCTCGCTCCAGCACGCATCCGGCCAGTGGTCGCGGCCCCTGGTCCTCCGCCTCTACCGGCCGGATGCCGACGCGACCGACGTCCGGATCGAGCACGCCGCCCAGAACGCGGTGGCCGCGCAGGGGTTCCCGGCGCCCCGCGTGCTGATGTCCGAAGGCGGAGGGGCGGCGTTGGGTCAGCCGTTTCTGATCATGGAGCATGTCGCCACCACCGCGCCCACCGGTTCGGCGCTGAGCATGGCCGGCCTGAGGGCGGCGCTCGTCCGGTTCCTTCCGCGGCACGAACGGCACGACGACGTGATGCGGCTCCTGGCGCAGCTGCACAGCCTCGACGGCAGGATCTTGGCCCGCGCGTATATGGAGCACGGCGTCCCAGCGGAGCGGCTGCGGCTGTCGGCGAGGCGCGACCTGGCCATGCGGAAGATGGCGGAGTTGAAGCTCGAGGCGCTCGAGCCGATCCTCGACTGGATTCATGCCCATCAGCCCACCCCCCCTGGCGAATCCATCTGCCACGGCGATCCGCATTTCGGCAATGTGTTGTTCCGTCACGGGCGCGTCGCCGCCATGATCGACTGGAGCAGTGTCTGTCTTAACTGTCCCGAGTCG
>CAITQY010000400.1 GCA_903894655.1 uncultured Gemmatimonadota bacterium | reverse complement strand
CTGTATTGTGGGAGAGGGGTAGGCACGCTGTTGGATGCACACAGTCGGCGCTTGCTTTTGGGTGAACTGCAAGACGCCCAGCAGTATCTTACCCCGACTTCAATAAACGGTCCCGATGGGTTTGGATGCACGCCGCTGCATCTCGCAGCGCAGAACGGACGCGCCGAGGCGGTGAAAGCGTTGCTGGCCGCGGGGGCGAACGTGAACGCCACCACGTCGTCCGGCGGCGCGTCGGCGCTGCATTTCGCGGCGTCGAGTGGCGATGCTGCCACGGTCGATGCGCTGGTCGACAAGGGGGCGAGCGTGAACGTGCGTGAGTCGGCGTTCTCGCAGACGCCACTCATGTGGGCGGCCGCGGCGAATCGCGTATCGGCCATCACGGCGCTGATCAAGCGTGGCGCGGATGTCGAGGCGGAAACGCGCACCCAGAGTATCCCGGAGCAGGAAAAGAAGGACCGCGCGTATCTCGTCACGCGTTCGCGGCGGTTGGCGGCAATGAAGTCAGCCGATGCGTTGTCGGCGTCGACGGCCGCTACGGCGGCAACCCCGGGTGCGGCGCGAACCGCCCCCGCTTCGGCCTCCGCGGCCACCCCGCGCATGGCCCCGCCGTCTGCGGCGTCGGCCGCTCCTGCCCCGGTGACTGCGCGGACCGCAGAGCTGTCCTCGGCTGCTTCCGCGGCGGCCGCCGCCCCGACCGGTAACTCCGACACGCGTATCACGCCCACGGCCGGCGATCGCCGTCAGCGTGGCCCGTCATACGGCGATCTGGTTGGAAGCAAGGGGGGCAATACGGCGCTGCTGCTCGCCGTACGTGACGGGCAGGTCGCGGCTGTGAATGCGCTATTGATGGGCGGCGCCAAGATCAACCATGCCAGCGCCGGGGACAGTACCACGCCGCTGCTGATGGCGACGATCAACGGTCGCTTCGATCTGGCCAAGACGCTGCTCGATCGCGGGGCGGATCCGAAGCTCGCGAGTACGGCGAACGCCACGCCGCTGTATGCCGTGATCAACGTGGTGTGGGCGCCCAAGGCGGCCTACCCGCAGCCGGTGGCGCAGTATCAGTCGAACGTGTCGTATCTCGAACTGATGGAAGCCCTCCTCAAGGCGGGTGCTGATGTGAACGTGCGGCTCACGAAGCATCTGTGGTACATGTCGTACAACTTCGATCAGCTCAGCGTCAGCACTGCTGGCGCCACGCCGTTCTGGCGCGCGGCGTACGGTACCGATCTCGACGCGATGAAGCTGTTGCTCAAACACGGCGCCGATCCGAGCCTGGCCACGATCAAGCCGGCCGGTCGCTTGCCCGGCTCGGAAGAGCTCGATGCCGATGTCGCTGCGGGCAAGGACCCGTCAGGATTGCCTCCGGTGCCTGACAACGGCCCCGGGGTGTTGGCGATTCATGCCGCCAGCGGCGCCGGCTATGGCGAGGGCTTTGCGGCCAACGCGCATCGTCATGCCCCCGACAGCTGGGTGCCAACGGTCAAGTTCCTGGTGGAAGAGCTCAAGGCTGATGTGAATGCCCGCGACTTCAAGGGGTACACGCCGTTGCATCACGCGGCCTCGCGCGGCGACAACGAGTTGATCAAGTATCTCGTGAGCAAGGGCGCCGATGTGATGGCTGTCGCTCGCACCGGTCAGACCACGGTGGACATGGCGAATGGTGCGGTGCAGCGGATTCCGCCCTTCCTTGACACCATCGAACTGCTCGAGAAGATGGGCGCCAAGAACAATCACAAGTGCAAGAGCTGCTGATGCATCCGCGGCCGATCGGCATCCGATCGGCCGCGTAACACGTCACGACTAACGCGCAACGTCTAAGGCGTCACGCGTAATGGGTTACGGCCGCGGCGCGACGCGCTGCAGGGCCAGCTTCACCGCGGCGTAGGCGTCGACCACGCCGCCGGTGCGCGACAGGGTGGTGAACTTCACCGTTGCGCCATCGCCCGGTCGCCGCACCTCGAGGTCGGGCAGCCTGCGCACCGACTCCAACAGAATATCGCGCACCTGCAGGGCGCTGAGCTCCGGGAAGTAGGTCATCAGCAACGCCGCCACGCCCGATACGACCGGTGCGGCCATGCTGGTGCCGCTCTCGCGCTTGAGACCACCGCCCGGCACCGTCGAGAGGATGTCCACGCCCGGCGCAAACAGATCCACCTGGTCGCGACCGTAGTTGGAGAACTCGGCCGGCAACTCGGCCAGTGGCTTCCAGCTCGACGCGCCCACTTCGATCCAGTTCGCCGCGCGCGTACCACCGCTCAGCGCGGGCGTAGGGTACGATGGCGTTTCGTCGTTGTCTTCGCCTTCGTTGCCGGCCGCATGCACCAGCAGTACGCCCTTCGAGGCCGCATAGCGCACCGCGGAATCCACGGACGCTTTGGCCGGCGAGTAGCCCTTGCCGAAGCTCATGTTCACGATCTGTGCGCCGTTGTCCACCGCATAGCGGATCGCCCGGGCCACATCCCCATCGCGCTCATCGCCATCGGGCACGGCCCGCAGCGCCATGATCTCCACATTCGGGGCGATCCCCTGCATGGCGGCCCCGTCGCCTCGCAGCGCGCCGATGATGCCCGCCACATGCGTGCCATGCATCGCATCGGGG
>CAITQY010000399.1 GCA_903894655.1 uncultured Gemmatimonadota bacterium | reverse complement strand
GTCTGCTCTGCCGCGTCGGCCATCATCTGGTCGAGGCGGCCGAGATACTCCATCGCTTCCTTCTGGAAGAATTCGATGAGGGCGTGTGGGGCACTCATGCTCGGCAGCTCGGACGAAGAGGGTGAATCCGGTATGGCAGGTCGTGCACTAGAAGCGGTCAGCCTCGCGCGCATCGTCCATAGCTTGACGAATCTCGCGTACGGCTTCGGACAGTCCCACAAAGATGGCGCGCCCGACGATGGCGTGCCCGATGTTCAACTCCTCGATCTCCGGAATGGCGGCCACCGGTCCGACGTTTTGCACCGACAGGCCATGCCCGGCGTGGACCGCCATCCCGAGCGACGAGGCCAGGGCGGCGGCATCGGCCAGCGCCCGCACGGTGCGCGCATCGGCCGGCGCGTGCGCGTACTGGCCCGTATGCAGTTCCACCGCATCGGCGCCTAACTCGTGGGCGGCACGCACCGCGGCGGCCTCCGGGTCGATGAAGAGACTGGTGCGCACCCCCGCGCGTTTCAGCCGCGCGATGGAGTCCCGGAGATGCGGGGCCGCCCGGAACAGGTCGAGACCGCCCTCGGTGGTGACTTCTTCCCGGCGCTCGGGCACCAGGGTGACCGCCACGGGGCGCAGCGTTTCGGCGAGGGCCAGCATCTCGTCGGTCGCGGCACACTCGAGATTGAGGGCGGTGGTCACGGTCGTGGCGAGCCGGTGGATGTCGGCGTCTTGAATGTGCCGCCGGTCTTCCCGGAGATGGGCCGTAATGCCGTCGGCCCCCGCCTGCTCACACAGCACGGCGGCGGCCACTGGATCGGGCTCGGCGCCGCGACGCGCCTGCCGGACCGTGGCGACGTGGTCGATGTTCACATAGAGGCGCTGGTAGCGAAGCGACGTCACTAGGGTATCCGGTAGAAGAACGTGTGGGGTACCTTTCTTCCCGACGAACGGACGGGACAGCGTTCGGTGCCTGAGATCGACGGGCCCCCGCGATGCCGATCCGTGAAGCTGGTCAACACCGTGGGTAGGAGGCCTGCGTGCAGTGTAAGATGATGCGGACCCGTGTGCTCATGTACTCTTTGCTGCTCGCCATGACGGCCGGGCTGGGTGCTTGTACCCGGACGCTCCAGAGCACCGAAACCTCCATTCCGGGCGCAGCCGCGCCGTCGGTGCGGGCTGATGCCCCCGACGCGATCGGGGCGGTGACCGGCAAGGCCGCCGTGGACGGATTCCTGAAAGCCGTCAAGGCGCAGGATCTCCAGACCATGAGCGCCATCTGGGGCACCACCAAGGGCGCGGCGCGAGATCAGATGAAGCGCGACGATCTCGAGAAGCGCCTCATCATCATGCAGTGCACGCTGACCCATGATAAGTGGGCGTTCCTCGAAGACCGACCGCGGCTGCAGACTGGTGGACGTCAGGAGTTCCAGCTCGAGCTCTTTCAGGCCCAGCGTAGCGCCAAGACCTCGATCGTGACGGTCAGTGGCCCCGGGGGCCGCTGGTTCGTGGAGGACATCAACCTCCTTCCGCTGAAGGAGTTCTGCCGCTAAGAGTACGCGAACTGGACTGGTGACGCTGGATACTCCGACTAGTATTCGGACAGTTCAACCAGTACTCCGCCGGTGGCGCTTGGATGGAGAAACGCGATGCGCTTCCCTTCCGCCCCTCGGCGTGGTGTTTCATCGATAAGCCGGAGGCCGGCATCACGGCAGCGCTGCAAGGTGCCGTCGAGGTCGTCCACCGCAAAACAGACGTGGTGAATACCGGGACCCCGCTTGGCGACGTACTTGCCGATCGGTGAGTCGTCGGACTTTGCTTCGAGGAGCTCCACCAGCGATTCGCCGGCCGCCAGTCCCACGATGGCGGCGCCGTCGGCGTCGTCGAGGGGAACCTCGGGCATGCCGAGGACATCACGGTACAAAGGAAGCAGCTCGTCGAGGGCACGTACGGCGATCCCGATGTGGGCGATGCGCGTGCCGCGGCGTACGGAATCGGTCATGGTCGGCGATGTTGTGGCGGGCGTGAACGCATTTCGAATTCTAATCCTGCAGACGGGCGCGAGAGCAACCGGTCAACGCCGACAGCCGCGCCGATGGAGCACACGATGGCGAACGCAGTTGAAGTGAACGACGGCACCTTCGCGGCCGAGATCGAGCAGTACGCAGGGCTCGCAGTCGTGGATTTCTGGGCCACGTGGTGCGCGCCGTGCCGCATGATCGCGCCAATGGTCGAAGCCCTCGCCACCGAGTACGCCGGCAAGGTGAAGGTCGCCAAGCTCGACGTAGACAATAACCCGAAGACCTCGGCGCTCTTCAATGTGCGCTCGATCCCGACGATCCTGTTTTTCAAGGACGGCAAGCTGGTCGATCAGGTCGTTGGCGCGGTGCCGCGTCCGCAGCTCGAAGCGAAGTTCAAGGAGCACGCCTGACCGACGCGGGCGGCGCGCCCGGTTCGGCTGAATCGGAGGTAATAGCCTCCGATCTTGCCGACCGGGCGGCGACGCTCTGGCCGTCCGCGGCCATACCCGGCGCGTTGCATATCGTCAGCACGCCGATCGGAAATCTGGGAGACATCTCCCTCCGCGCCCTCGCCGTGCTCAAGGAGGCCGCGGTGATCTGCTGTGAGGACACCCGGCACGCACGCACCCTGCTCAGCCGCTACGGCATCGGCACGCCGACCATTGCCGTGCATGAGCACAACGAAGCCAGCGCCATTCCCCGGCTCGTGGCGCGGCTCAAAGAGGGCGACGCCATCGCCCTGATCAGCGACGCCGGCACCCCACTCGTGTCCGACCCCGGCGCCCGTTTAGCGGAGGCCGCGGCCACGGCCGGCGTGCGGGTGGTCCCGATCCCGGGCGCCTCGGCCGTGCTGGCGGCCCTCGTGGCCTCGGGGATGGTGCCGCACCCCTTCACGATGCTCGGGTTTCCGGCGCGGAAGGGACGGGAGCGGGAGGAACAGTTGGCGCTCGCTGCCCGCCTGCCGCACGCGGTAGTGCTCTACGAGTCGCCCAACCGACTGGTTGACACGTTGCGTGATCTGGCGGCTATCGCGGGGACCACCCGGCCGGTGGCCGTGGCCCGCGAGCTGACCAAGCACTTTGAAGAGGTCAAACGCGGAACGCTCGAGGAGGTGGCCGCGTATTACGAGGGCACGCCACCGCGGGGGGAAATCGTGATCGTTCTGGGTGGCGCGTCGGTCGTCGCCCCGAGTGAGGACGGCCTCCAGGCGGTGGCCGTGGCGCTCCGCGAGGAAGGACTCCGCCCTCGTGACATCGTCCAGCGGCTCATGGACGAGCATGGTGCCAGCCGCAATCTCGCCTACCGACTCGCCCACGATACCTGATGCGGCTTCCGGCCCGTCGTTCCCTTCGCGTTGTCCTGCTGGCTGCCGTCGCCGGCGTGTCGTTGGCGTTCGCGCCGATGCATGCGGTGCGCGGCCCCGGTCGTCTCGCCATCGCCCGCGTGCAGTACGAAGGCGGTGGCGACTGGTACGCCAATCCGTCCAGCTTGCCGAATCTCATTCGCGAGATCGCCGAGCGGACCGCGCTGCCGATCGAGCGCGCCGAGGCGAAGGTCACCTTCACCGATTCGGCGCTCTTCGACTTTCCGTTCCTGCACATCACGGGACACGGCGAGCTGAAGCTCAGCGAGATCGAAGTGAAGCGCCTGCGCGAGTATCTCACGCGCGGCGGCTTCCTGCATGTAGACGACAACTATGGCCTCGACGACAGCTTCCGTCGCGAGATCAAGCGGGTGTTTCCCGATCGGCCCTTGGTCGACGTACCCCACAGCCATCCGATCTACCATCTCGTGTACGACTTCGAGAATGGTCCGCCGAAAGTGCATGAGCACGACGGCAAGCCGGCGAAGGGCATGGGCATTTTCATCGGCAACCGACTCGCCGTGTATTACACCTACTCCGCCGACCTCGGCAACGGATGGGAAGACGTGGGCACCTATCCTGATCCGCCGATGCTCCACGAACAGGCCATTCGTATGGGCGTGAATCTGTTTACGTACGCGGTGACGAGCCGGGTGACGCCATGACCGCGCCGGCGCTCCGGACCACCGCGCGGCCGTCGGAAACACTCGACGCGCGGCTCGCCCGCGAACAGTCCACATTGCGGGCGCGCTCCATGGCCGCCGTCGTGCTGGCCGTGATCGGCGTCATCGCGCTGGCGTTGGTGGTCAGCGCGTGGCTGATGGCTGATGGGCGATGGATGACGTTGCCGCGCGCCGTGCCGATCGCCATGTGGGTTGGCGCCTTCGCCGCGGCCGCTGGGCT
>CAITQY010000398.1 GCA_903894655.1 uncultured Gemmatimonadota bacterium | reverse complement strand
TGTAGACCGACGGGCCCGAAATGAACTTTCGGACGGCGTCCTTGGACTTGCCGCAGAAGGAGCAGCGGAGATGCTTGTCGTGGGACATGTCGGTCCGGAACGGTGGGCAGTCGATGACGGCACGTGGCGAGACAAGCCACTTACCTACATACAGTTAAGTCGCTTGAGCGCGCAGGGTCAAGCGAAGCGGGCCGTCTTCCGGTGGGAAGCCGGGGAAAACTCTGTGATTAGTGTCGGCAGCGACGGCAAAAATCTGTGCTGTGCCGCTGCTGAACGCTCACGGTCGGTGATTTTGCGCTGGCGTCGCCGACACCCGTGGCGTACCGTAACTCATACCCGGCGGAGGCCGGAAAGAGGCGTGGTCCCGTGAACCCGGGCGTTCTTCCCGAGGGAGAAGTCGTAGCGCATGTGGCCGTTCAAATGGTTCCTGTTCGTGCACGTCACCACCGGTGCAATCGGGTTGGTGCTCTTCTGGATCCCCGTCTTCGGCAAGAAAGGGAGCCAGAACCACAAGAAGTTCGGCACGGTGTACGCCCGGCTCATGCTCGTGACCGCCACGATGGCACTGGGCATGGGGACGACCACCATCCTGGCCCCGGTGGCCACCCACAGCCATCTGACCGATTGGCCCCCCGCCCGCGTTCAAGGGATTTTCGGCTGGATGATGTTGTACTTGGCCATCCTGACGATCAGCCTGGTCTGGCATGGGTTGGTGACGGTGCGCAACAAGAAGCAGCACCTCGAGAATCGCCGGTGGTCCAACGTGGGGCTCAATGTCCTCGTGATCGCGGCCGCGCTGCTCTGCGCCTTCCGGGGCTGGTTGATCGATGAGGTGCTGATGATGGGCATCGCCGTGGTCGGCGTGGCCTCCGGGCTGACCAACCTCTGGTTCATCTACACCCCGACCCCCTCGCGCATCGCCTACCAATTGGAGCACGTGAAGGCGATCGTGGGCTCGGGCATCTCCGTTTACACGGCCTTCATGGCGTTCGGATTCGTTCGCCTCATGCCACACAATGCGCTCAATCCGAAGATGTGGTCGATTCCGCTGGTGGTCGGCTTGGCCATCATCATCTACCACCAGATGCGCATTCGTCTCACGCAGCGCCGACCGGCGCGGATGACCACTCAGGGTGCCTGACGCTACACTGTCCCCGCTCTACCGCCCGCCGGCGCCGGTGCCCCGCGCGCCGGTCACCTCGCTCCTGCGGCTGCTCTGGCGCCGCCAGAAGGACCTGCTCAGTCTCCTGCCCGATCTCGCCTATCGCGAGATGGTCACGCCACTGGGCTCGTCGCGCCGCGGCATCCTGCTGATCAACGATCCGGTCTGGGTGAACACGATCCTCACCGATCACGATCTCTTTCCCAAGAACGACCTGTTCGTGGAAGCGCTCGAAGATCTGGTGGGCAATTCGATGTTCGTCACCAGCGGCGACACGTGGCGCCGGCAGCGCAAGATGGTCGACCCGGCCTTCTCGCATATGCGGATCAACCGCGCGTTCGACTTCATGGCAGCCGCGGTGCGGGACTTCGAAGTGCGTCTGCAGTCGCTCTCGGCGTCGGGACAGACGTTCTCGCTCGACGCCGCGATGAGTCATCTCACGGCCGACGTCATCACGCGCACGATCTTCTCGGTGCCGCTGGAGGGGGACACGTCGCAGCAGGTCTTCGAAGACTTCATGCGTTTTGAACGGCAGGTAGGCAGCATCGACATCAAACGGCTGCTGCTGGACAAGCCGTGGTCGCCCACGACGCAGCCGAAGCCGGTGCGCGATGCCTGCGCGCGGATCCGTCGGCACTTGGGGACGATGCTCGACACGCGCATCGCCACGGAGGGACTCGATGACATTGCCGGGGCGGTGCTCGAGGCGCGTGACACCGACACGGGGCAGCCGTTCACACGCGAAGAACTGATCGACCAGCTTGGTGTGTTCTTTTTGGCGGGCCACGAAACCACCGCCAGTTCACTCACCTGGGCGTTCTACATCCTGTCCGAGCGCCCCGACGTCGTCACGCGCATGCGCGAAGAAGTCGATCGCGTGGTCGGTGACGGGCCCGTGCGGCTGGAGCATACCAAGCGGTTGCCGTACGTGCGCAATTTCTTCCGCGAAGTGCTGCGTCTGTATCCGCCGATCACGTTTCTCCCGCGCGTCGCGGCCAAGGATACCGAGATCGCCGGTCGTCGCGTGAAGCGCGGGACCATGCTGATGATCGCCCCGTGGAGCATGCACCGGCATCAGAAGATGTGGGTGAACCCCGACCGCTTTGACCCCGACCGCTTCCTGCCCGAGCGCGAACACGAAATGACGCCGGGGGCCTACATCCCCTTCGGCGCGGGGCCACGCATCTGTGTGGGGGCCGCCTTCGCGACCATCGAGACGGCGCTGATTCTGGCCACGCTCGTGCGCGGATTTGATTTCACGACGCTCGATGCGGACAGCGTGCGGCCATTCGCGCGGCTCACCACTCGACCGGCGGTGGAGATCGAGATGCGGGTGCGTGCCGTTTCGGAACGGCCAAAAGCTTAGGAGGCAGGGCGGAGAAAAAAGGGAGGAGGAGGCAGGTGTACCGCGCGAGCGGTTGCTGCCTCCTCCTCCCTGACACCCTCCTTCCTGCCCCCTAAGCGGTTGGCAGTTTCGAGCTCGCCCCCTAAGCCGTTGGCAGTTCCAGCCTTACTTCGCCACCGCCACCAACTCCGCCTGATGCTGAATCACATTGTCGACGAGGCCATACACCTTGGCGTCTTCGGCACTCATGAAACGGTCACGATCGGTATCGCGCTCGACCTGCTCGACCGGCTTCCCGGAGTGCTTGGCCATGAGCTCGTTCATCTTCGAGCGAAGATACAGAATTTCGCGTGCCTGAATTTCGATATCGGACGCTGACCCACCGCCGCCATTCTGCGACGGCTGGTGGATCATGATACGCGCGTGCGGGAGCGCGCTGCGATGGCCGGCGGCGCCGGCGCAGAGCAGGAACGCGCCCATGCTGGCGGCCATCCCCATGCACGTGGTGTGCACCGGGGCCTTGATGAACTGCATGGTGTCGTACATCGCCAGACCGGCAGACACGCTGCCGCCCGGCGAGTTGATATACAGGTGGATCGGCTTCTCGGGGTTATCGGCCTCGAGAAAGAGCATCTGCGCGATGATGATGTTCGCGACGTCGTCGTTGATGGGCGACCCCAGGAACACGATGCGGTCCATCAACAGGCGCGAAAAGATGTCATACGTGCGCTCGCCACGGCTCGAGCGCTCGATGATGTACGGCATGTAGATCGAGGCCATGCTACAACTCTCCTGAAACGGTTGGTCGGGTGGTGTCTCGAACGGGGATCGTACGGT
>CAITQY010000397.1 GCA_903894655.1 uncultured Gemmatimonadota bacterium | reverse complement strand
GCCGTCGCGCTCAGACTGCGGCCGCGGAACAAGCGAGTGGCAACGCGCGCCGGAACCTGGTACGTCGCGGACAGTTCACGGAATCGCAGGTAATCGCCGTCTTCGAAGTAGCCGGCCACCGATCGGCTCGGATGTTCACGGACCATCACCACGCGTGCCTGCTCCTCGAGCGACGCCGCGGTGTTCAGCAGCCCTGAGCAGTTCAAACGGCTCGCGCAACGAATGCGCTCTGTATTGTTGTAGATCTTGTGACCGCCCTTGTAGTCCACCAGCGCGGTTACGCGGAGCGCCTTGTTAAAGAGGTCGATGCCCGACGTGAATCCGAGTTCAGTCTTGGGCATCGAGTAGCCGATGAACACCGAGGTGTCCGTCACCGTGATTTCGCTCAGCGCCTGACTGGCGTTGTACTCGATGATGCCGTTGCCGTTCTTGTCCTCGAATCCCGTCAGCTGACGCGACCACCAGCCGTACAGCGGGTAGCCCTGACGCTGCTGCTGCGTGGTACCGATCGTGGGCTGGCCACCAAGGCTGATCAATTCGTTGTCGTTCACCGCGCCGTTCAGCGTGACGTCGAGGCCGAAGGCTTGGCGTTGGATCAGCTGCGCCGAGATCAGTGCCTCGATGCCGCGATTGCGCACCGAGCCAAGGTTCTCCAAACGTGCCGTCGCGCCGGTGCCGAGTGACGGCGGCAGCACTTTGCTCACCAAGGCGTCTTTCGAGAGCTTGTTGTAGTACGTGATTTCGGTGTTGACCCGCGCGTTCCAGTACGTGCCATCCAATCCGATTTCCGTTTCGGTCGACCGCTCCGGGCGCAGGTTCTGGTTGCCGAGCGTCGAGTACACGAGGGCCGGCACATCGCCGCTTTCCTGGCGGCCAGCGGTGGCCGAGTAATACTGCACGGCGTCAATCGTGCCGGGCTGTACGCCCGACGCACCGTAGGCCGAACGCAGGCGCAGTTGGTCCAGCCACTGCGGCTTCGGGAAGAACGACTCCTGCGACAGCACCCACGACGCCGCTACCTTCGGATAGAACACCGTCTTGAAGTTCGCGCCGAACGCGCTGTTGCGATCCGACCGCAACGCGGCCGTCAGGAACAGCCGGTCGTTGAAGCCGATGTTCTGCTCCACGAACGCGCCCAGCGTGCGGCTCTCGCTCGTCGATTCGTCGGCCTGTGCCGTCGCGCCAGCCGTAACCGTCGTGGCGCCCGGTGGAAGGACAAGACCAGTCGCGCCATTGCGATCGAAAAGGGTCCGGTACATCTGGACGCCGACCGTCGTCTTCGATTCGATCGATTTCGCCAGCGACTTCGTGGCAGTGGCGCCGGCGTCGAGCGTGTAGGTGTAGAAGCTCGTACGGTTATCGCGCTTGTACCCCTGACGGTCCGTACCGATGTCCGGGCAGTTCTGGAACCGGCAGAGCTGCGTGTCCACGCGGTTCAAATAGTCGAGGCCGAAGTTCCCGCGTACCGCGAGCCAATCCGTCGGACGATAGTTCGATCCGATCGACGAGATCATACGGTTGATGCTCTGGTTGTACTCGGATTGAAAAATGTCGCGCGGTGTGAACTGGCGCCATCCGAACAGCGTGTCACCGGTGGCGGTGAGATTGTACTTGAACCCCGGGCCGCCGTACACGTTCGCCGCGATGCCCGCCGTGCCCGAGTCATCGCTCTGCGGCAGGCGCAAGTCCTGATTCGTATAGCCCGTGCTCACCGTCACGTCGGCCTTCGGCGACAGCGCGATGTTGAGGTTCGCGCGGGTGGTGATCTTGTTCAAATGGTTCGGGCTCATTTGGATCGCACTCAACGGCGTGCCGGCCGCCGCCAACTTTCGCGCGTCGAATTCGGTCAGCTTGGTCACGCCGTCTTCGTCTTCCCACTCGCCATGCAGAAAGTAGCGCACCGTTTCCGAGCCGCCTTTCACTTGGAATCCGTGCTGCTGACGATAGCCCACGCCGTACGGCGTCGTCTCGGGATCGTCGTGCAGGTTGAAGCTGCTCACGCTGTCGATGGCGCATGAACCGGCCGCCTTTTGCGTGAGGAAGCACTGCACCGCGTTCGACCGCGTCGAGGTGGTCGCCGCCGTCGTGCCACTGCGCCATGCCCGATACGCCGTGGGGTACGCGTTACGGTCGGTGAGCGCGGTCTGCTCGGTGTAGTACGTCCACTGCGGCGTGCCCGCTACGCCACGCTTGGTCTTGATCACGATCACGCCGTTCGCGGCATCGGTGCCGTACAGCGTGGACGCCGACGGACCGCGCACGACTTCGATCGACTCGATCTCTTCCGGGTTCAGGTCACCCACGCGGCTTGGCGTCGTACCGCCCACGCTGAGCGTTGAGGAACCGGTCGAGCCGTCAATGCGAATGCCGTCAATCACATAGATCGGATTGTTCGACAACGCCACCGAGCTCGTGCCGCGGATACGT
>CAITQY010000396.1 GCA_903894655.1 uncultured Gemmatimonadota bacterium | reverse complement strand
GGAAGGTGAGCAGAATCATGACACCCCCTTCCGCGCATCACGGTAGAACGCGGCGGTCACGTTGGCCGCGGCCGCCCGCAGTTGCTGCTGCACTTCCGGCACCGCCGTGGCGACCGCGAGAATCACCACCGCCGTGAGAATATCGGTGAGCTGCTTCGGCACGATCGCGTTCACCGCGAGTCCGCCCTGCGACAGCGTGGCGAACAACAGCGCGGCGCCAAGAATGCCGAAGGGATGATTACGTCCCACCAGCGCGACCGCGATCCCGAGGAAGCCCGCACCACCGGCGAAGCCTTCTTCGTAGTAGCCCTTGTAGCCCAGCACGAAGTTCATGCCGCCCAGTCCGGCGAGCGCACCCGACAGACACATCGTGACCAGCAGCACGCGGTGCACGCGCACACCGCCGTACTCGGCCGCGTCGGGCTGCAGCCCCACCGCGCGCAGTTCAAAGCCGCTGCGGGTGCGGAACAGATACCACCAGCTCGCCACCGCCGCGAGCACGGCAAACACGATCGTGAAATTCGCGGCACTGCCCCGGAACGCCGTGAAGCCGTCAGCGAATCGCGGCATCATGCCGGCCACGATCGGCGGCGTATGCAGCGTTTCTGGCACATGTAGCGTCGACGACACGATCCAGTTCAGGAATGCCAGCACGATGAAGTTGAGCATGATCGTCACGATCACTTCACTCGCGCCGAACCTCGCACGCAACGCGCCCGGTACCGCACCGACACCGGCACCCACCAGCATGGCCGCCAATAGGCACAGCGGCACGGCGATCAGCGCCGGTGTACCGGCCGGCAGCAGCATGCCCAGCACCGCGGCGCCGAATCCACCGGCGGCGAGTTGCCCTTCGGCGCCCACATTGAACAACCCCGCGCGACTGGCCAGCGCGAACGCGAGGCCGGTACAGACCAGGGTCGTAGCCTTGTACAGAACCTGACCGATGCCGTAGGCGTTCCCCCACGTGCCTTCGACCAGCAGTCGGAAGACGGCACTGGGCGCTTCGCCGAAGCTCAGGATGAGCAGGTCGCCCACCACCGCGGCGATGGCCAACGCCACCAACGGCGGCAGGAAGCTGCCGGCCAATCCGATGCCGACATGCGGCGGCGTCGCTGGTTCGGTACTCATACCGCCGCTCCCGTCATGTAGGGACCCAGCTGTTCGGCCGTGCACTGCGCCGCCGGCAGCACGGTTACGAACCGTCCGCCGTACATCACGGCAATGCGATCAGACAGCGCGAGCACTTCAGGCAAATCGGCACTCACGAGCAAGATGCCCTTGCCGGCATCGCGCGCCGCCCGCAGCTGCGCGTGAATGAACTCGATCGCGCCCACGTCCACGCCGCGCGTGGGTTGCGCCGCTAACAGCACACTGAACTCGCGCCCCATCTCGCGCGCGATCACGATCTTCTGCTGATTGCCGCCCGACAGCGCGCGCGCCGGCAATGACGGCATGGCCGGCCGGATGTCGAATCGTCGCACCTGTTCCGCGGCATGCGTCGCAATCCGCGCCGCGTCGAGTGTGCCGAACGAGCCGAAATGATGCTGTCGACCGAGGATCAGATTCTCGGCGATGCTATAGTCGAGAATGAGGCCACGCCGATGCCGGTCTTCGGGAATGTGCGACAACCCGAGGTCGGCACGTTCGTGGACGGAGCGCGAACTGACATCGTGCGACGCCAGTTCAATCCGCCCGGATTGCATCGCGCGCAATCCGGCGATCGCTTCCAGCAGCTCCGTCTGTCCGTTGCCTTCTACGCCGGCAATACCCAGAATTTCGCCGGGGCGGATCTCGAAACTGAGATCGTGCACGGCCCGCGCGCCGCGGTCCGACTTCACCGATAGATTCGTCACGCGCAACACCGGTGCCGCCGATGGCGCACTGACGACCGGTGCCACCCGCGAGTCGGCGTCGCCCTGCGTGTCGAGATGTAACTGCACATCGCGGCCCACCATCGCCCGCGCGATCTCGCGCGGCGTCGTGCCGTCGGTCGCGAAGCGCGACATCGTCATGCCACCGCGCATTACGGTGATCGTGTCAGAAATCGCGACCACTTCGTCGAGCTTGTGCGTGATGAGCACTACGGTGCCGCCGTCGGCCTTGAGCGCGCGCAGCACCGTCCACAAGTCGCGCACTTCGGGCGGCGACAGAACGGCCGTGGGCTCGTCGAGAATGAGAATCTTCGCACCACGATACAGCGCTTTGAGAATCTCGACACGCTGCGCTTCACCGACCGACAGATCGGCCACTTTCGCCTTCGCATCGACGTGCAGTCCGCACTTCTTACACAGCGATTCCACCTCGATCACCGCGCGGTGCAGATCCACCTGCATGCCGTCGCGCGGCTCCATGCCCAGGATCACGTTCTCGGCCACCGTGAGCGTGGGCACGAGCATGAAATGCTGATGCACCATCCCCACGCCGGCGGCAATCGCATCCTGCGTCTTCCAGCCGGTCACGTCCGTGCCGTTCACTTGCACCGTGCCGGCATCGGGCGCATACATGCCCGCCAGCACGCGCATCAGCGTGCTCTTGCCCGCGCCATTCTCGCCCACCAGCGCGTGGATCTCACCTGCTGCGACGTCGAGAAACGCATCACGGTTGGCGACCACCGCGCCAAACGTCTTCACGACGCCCGTCATCCGGATGGCCGGCAAGTCCGATGCGCGCATCGCGTCTGTCATCGTCATCGCGTACTCGGAACGACGATGCGCCCGGCCACGATGTCGGCCGTGAGCGCATCGAGCCGCGCGCGCACGGCATCGGGGATCAACGCCTTGTTGTTCGCGTCGTACACATAGCCCACGCCACGCTCGGCCAGTCCGAACTGCTGAATGCCGCCCTTGAATGTGC
>CAITQY010000395.1 GCA_903894655.1 uncultured Gemmatimonadota bacterium | reverse complement strand
CGAGTTCGGCCACACGCCTACGGACTGCGCCAAGTGCGGCCGGGTCACGAACCACGGCGGGGTCGGCCAGGGCACCATACCCCTGCTCCAGTTCCGCCTCACTGGCGCTGATGCGGTCCGGCAGCGCGGCCAGCTCCTGCGTCTCCTTGTACGACAGCTTGCGCTTCTTCGGCTTGACGGCGCTTGGCGCCTCCACCCGCTTGGATGGCGCTGCCGCTGCTGCTACCGGCGCCGACACCGGCCGCTGGCGCAGCCAGTCGGTGTACCCGCCCACGTACTCGCGGATAACTCCCTTGCCCTCGAACACCAACGTGCTCGACACCACGGCATCGAGGAACGCCCGATCGTGCGACACCAGCAACAAGGTGCCGGTGAACGCCGTCAGCAAGGCCTCGAGCACATCGAGCGTTTCGATGTCGAGATCGTTGGTGGGTTCGTCGAGCACCAGCACGTTGAACGAGCGCGTGAACAACCGCGCCAACAACAGGCGATTGCGTTCACCGCCGCTGAGCGCGCGCACCGGCGTGCGGGCACGATCGGGGCTGAACAGAAAATCCTGCAGATAGCCGTTCACGTGGCGTTGCTGCCCACCCACCGACACGAACTCAGCGCCGTCGGCGATGCTGTCGAACACACTGCGCTCGGGATCGAGTTGCTCGCGACGTTGATCGAAATACGCGATCTCGAGATTGGTACCGTGACGGAGCGAGCCGCTTGGTGGCGTGTGCTCGCCGAGCAGGAGTTTGATGAGCGTGGTCTTGCCGCAGCCATTCGGCCCCACCAACCCCACACGATCGCCGCGCATGATGGTGGTGGTGAGCTCGGCGACAATCGGCTTCGTGCCATGCGCAAAGCTGATCGCATGCGCTTCGATCACCATCCGTCCGGAGCGCTCGGCGTCCTGCGTCTGCGCCCGCGTGGTGCCCACCCGCTCACGACGCTGCGAACGCTCCACGCGCAGCGCTTCGAGGCCGCGTACGCGCCCTTCGTTGCGCGTGCGTCGCGCCTGAATGCCGGTGCGGATCCACACCTCTTCCTTGGCCAGCCGCTTGTCGAATTCTTCCCAACTCTTCGCTTCCGACGCCAGCATGGCGTCCTTGCGCTCGAGATACGTGTCGTAGTCGGTGCCGAAGTCCACCAGCCGACCGCGATCGAGCTCTACGATGCGCGTGGCCACGCGGCGCAAAAACGCGCGATCGTGGGTCACGAAAATCAGCGTGAGCCCGCGCGAGGTGAGGTACTCTTCCATCCACTCGATCGCTTCGATATCGAGATGGTTGGTGGGCTCGTCGAGCAAAATGAGATCGGGCTCACACACCAGCGCACGCGCCAGCAACGCCTGACGGGTGCGACCACCCGAGGCCTGTTCAATGCGCGCCTCGGGGTCGAGTCCGAGATGCTCGAGCACCGTTTCCACGCGGATATGCAGCTGCCACGCATCGGCCGAATCAAGTGCGCGATGCAGACGGTCGAGTTCACGCAGCGCCGGCTCGGAGTGATCCACACTCACGCGGATCGACGCCGCGTGATACTCCGTGAGCAGGCGCCCACGATCGCCCAGCCCTTCGGCCACCACCTCGAACATCGAGCCGGTGAGCGCCAGCGGCATTTCCTGATCGAGCCGCGCCATCGTCACGCCGCCGAGTTTCACCACGGCCCCAGTGTCGGGCACCTGAGTGCCGTCGAGCACCTTCATGAACGTGCTCTTGCCGGCGCCATTGCGGCCCAGCAGACACACGCGCTCTCCCCGCTCGATGGCAAAATCGGCGTGGTTGAGCACGGGGGGACCCCCGAAGGCGACACTGACGTCCTGCAGCGATACGAGCGACATCCCGCACATTAGCTTGCAGTCATGGCCAATGCGACGGATACGCCCCTATCGGATACCCGGTCGG
>CAITQY010000394.1 GCA_903894655.1 uncultured Gemmatimonadota bacterium | reverse complement strand
TCCCCGTCGGCACGGTCCACCTGCACCGCCTCCGCCATATAGCCCTTGGCCGTCAGCAACTCGGCCACCAACGGCATGCGCTCCTCGAGCGGCAACGCCTCCAGCACCGGACCGGCCTCGTCGGCCAAGCGGTTCCAGTCCGACTCCAGCACCCCCGCCACGGCCGCCGATCCGCGCTCAGCCCGCAGCGCGTCGAGCGCCGTGGTGAGCACCGACACGTAGCTTCGGGGGAAGAGCGCCTCACCCGCCGGCGTCAGCGAGTACGCGAACATCGGCGCACCGACGCCGTGCACCGCGCGCTCGTAGCGCACCAGGCCATCCTCTTCGAGGGCCTTGAGGTAGCGACGGAGCCCGTTGGCCGTGAGGCCGAACTGCTCGCCCAGCGCGTGCGCCGTGAGCGGCTGCGCCTTCTTCAGCGCGACCAGCAAGTCGGCTCGCACCCCCCGAAAGCCCCCCAATGCTCCGATCACATCCTGCATGGGGACAGTATAACTCGGCTTTGCGTATTACGTCAACGAATCTGTTGACGAATTACGGAATGCCGTCAGCGAAACTGGGACCAAGGCGATACATTTTATGTGCGCCGAGTCCGAGTTATCTTTATTCGCTTCTCAATCGGCCGGATGGCGATCTCATCTGTGACGAAGAAGTCAGCAGATGTGGCGAGCGGCATCGCGCCGACGCGTCGAATCGTGTACGATATCGGCGTCGCCATATCGCTGGCAGGCGATCTACCCACGCGCAGTTCCCACCGGAGGCATCGAAACGTCGTGCGTGTAACCGTCATCGTTGCCGTCGTGATGCTGGTCATCGGCCTGATCGCCCTGATTCGCGCCCAGCGCATTAATCAGGCGTCCATCGAACGTGATGGCTTATCGCGTTTCCGTGATGCGTTCCGGGGGCGTTACCCTGAGCTGTTGCTGTCGCGCGTCTACGCGTATCTCGCCGAGCGTCATGGTGCCGTGGGACCGCATTACATCGTGAATCCCGGTGACGATCTCGAACGCGAGTACGGCCTGGTCGATCTCGATCTCGAGGATGCCGTGCTGGTGATCGCCGATCGTGCCGGCGCGCGCTTGCCGCGCGCCAACGAACTCGACGTGCTGAAGGAGCAGGTCCGCTCGGTGGACGACCTGCTGCGTTATCTCGAGCCGTTCTTCCGTCCGGAAGTGGTCAAGGGGTGAGGGCGTGGCACTCGCCGGCTCGGTTTCCGACCCGGTGGGCGATGACGGCGGCGCTCCTTTCGGTGTTGGCAGCCTGTTCTGCGTCGCGCGTGGTCCGACCGACCGTCGCGCCCGAGCCCGAGAGCTCCCCGTCCGCCTCGGCCGTTCGGTGGCCGATCGGTCCCACGCCGGCGCATGCCGGCCCGCGTGATACCCGGGTCAGCACCGACGACCTCGACGCCCTCTGGCAGCGACAGCTCATGGTCCCGGTGGAAGGGATTCCACGAGGCGCCCTCCGGGACGACTACACGGCCAAGCGCACCGCCGGCATGCACCGGGCGCTCGACATTCTGGCGCCCCGGTACACGGCGGTGGTGGCCTCCGATGACCTCGTCATCGGGCGCCTGTTTTCGGGGCCGGTGGGCGGCATCGTGATTTACGCCTACGACCCGGAACAGCGATTTGTGTACTACTACGCCCACCTCCAGCGCTATCGGAAAGGGCTCGCGGTGGGCGACCGAGTCGCCAAGGGATCGGTGATCGGCTACGTTGGGACCACGGGCAATGCACCACCGGACACGCCGCATCTCCATTTTCAGGTGATGAAGCGGGCCGTGGGGCGCGCATGGTGGGACGGTCCCGCCATCAACCCGTTTTCGTTCTTTGCGCTCGATGCCCTGCGTCCATGACGTCGGCTCGCAGGCGCCCGAGGGATTCATGAGCATGAAGGGCAAGGACCGTGCGGCGTTGCGCGCGGAAGCACATCACCTGAGCGTACAGGTGCATATCGGTCACGCCGGGCTCACTCCGGCGCTGCTCGCCAGTCTCAATGACGTGCTCCGCACGCACGAGTTGGTGAAGGTGCAGGTGGCCAAGGCCGGCGAACTGACGGCCAAGGAGGCTGCCCGCGACGCCGCCGAACGCGCCCGCGCCGAGGTGATTCAGGTGATCGGTCGAACCTTCACGCTCTATCGCGAGAATCCCGACCTGAAGCGCGGTGAATTGCCGCCCTGGCGCGGATAAGTTCCCGCGTCTTTTGCGCTTGTCGCGCGTGAACGCTCGAGTATCTTCCCTTCTCAATCGCCACCATTCCTGGTCGCGTCGGACCCGAGACTTCGCTCATGCCCTACGTCATTACTGAAGCCTGCATTTCCGTCAAGGATAAGTCGTGTGTGGACGTCTGCCCCGTGGATTGTATCTACGAGGGAGAAGACCAGCTGTTCATCCATCCCGACGAGTGCATCGACTGCGGCGCCTGCGAGCCAGAGTGCCCCGTCACCGCGATCTTCCCCGAGGAAGACGTGCCCGTGCAGCTCAAGAGCTTCATCGGCAAGAACAAGGACGTCTTCGTCGGGCCGACGCCGCCGGGACGCCCCACGCGTTAAAGCGAGTCGGTGCAGCAATACGAAGCGGGCCGCGACATGATGTCGCGGCCCGCTTTTGTCTCGCCCGCTGATCGGACTAGAACGTCCAGCCGCGGTTCTTGAGCCAGAACAGGCCGCACAACACCACGTACTGCAGCAGCGTCGAGCGCTCGCTCCAGATGGCTTCGGCCCAGTCGTGCTGTCCGTTCGTGCTGCCGCGGGGCGGCCG
>CAITQY010000393.1 GCA_903894655.1 uncultured Gemmatimonadota bacterium | reverse complement strand
GGCATGAGCGGCAGCAGGGCGCGGTAGTGCCGCGTGACGCCGGGGATCCACTGCAGGAACGACGTGCGCGGGTGGCCAACGCCAAGGGCTGCGCGGTCGGCATCGCTGAGCCCGTCTACCAGACAGAACACATCGGCGTGCGGGAACACGAGGCGCATTTCCCGCAGCACCTGCTCCGACCCGGCGGGCACCACCAACCATTCGTGTACGAGGGCGATTTTTGCATCGCGCAGGCTCAGCGCTGCGGGCACGTCCGCCGACGTAACAGTGATGGCTCGTTCGGGAATGTTGGACACGCGTGCATTATACTTACCTACAGTGACTTCATGGCTCGCCCAATGCGCGACACGTTCTTCCCCGTCGCAACCTCCTTCGCCCCTTCTGTGACAGCCTCCCACTCGCGCGCTGCGGCAGGCACTGCCGACCCGGTCCCGCTGCTGCCCACACCCGTCGCGCGCGCTGGTGCATCGGCGGTGCACCGGGTGGTCGTCGTTGGTGAGACGCAGGACATTCCCGCGGTATTGGAGCATCCGGCGCTCGCATTCGGCGCGCGTTTCGAGGTGGTGGGGATCGTGCCCTTGGATGTGCTGGCCATGGGATTCCCGGCCAACGCGATCCGCGAGCAGGTTCGCACGCACCGTGCCGACACGATTCTGTTGGCCGGCTCCGCAGGGCGTCGTCTCATGGATGCGCTGAGCGAGCTGTCCATCACGCTCGGGTGCCGTCTGTTGGCGCTGCTCCCCACCGCCGTGCCGTCACCGCTCGATCCGGTCATCATCTGGGAAGGACAGTTCCCGTTCATCGAATTGGCCGTGGCCAGCACCGACCGGTTGCGCCGGATGGTCAAGCGTGCACTCGACGTGAGCGTGGCGGGCATCGGGCTGGCGCTCGCATGGCCACTGGTGGCGGTGGCGGCGCTGGCCATCCGCCTCGAGAGCGCAGGGTCGCCCTTCTTCGGCCATCAGCGGGTCGGTCGTGGCGGGCGTCGATTTTTCTGCTGGAAGTTGCGCACGATGTCGCAGGACGCCGAGGCTCGGCTGCAGGTGGATGCCGCGCTGATGGACGCGTATCAGCGCAACGACTTCAAGCTGCCCGACGATCGGGACCCACGGGTCACGCGAGTGGGGCGGCTGCTGCGCAAGAGCAGCATCGACGAGATCCCGCAGCTGTGGAACGTGCTGATCGGCGAGATGTCGCTGGTGGGGCCGCGGCCGCTGGTGCCCGACGAACTGCGCCACTTCCAGGGGCACGTGCTGGCGTTGCTATCAGCGCGTCCGGGGCTCACCGGGGCGTGGGCGGTGAGTGGCCGTCACGGCGTGGGGTATCCCAAGCGGGCCGAGATCGAGCTGCGCTACGTGCGTCGGCTGTCCATCCGGCAGGATCTGTCGATTCTCGTGCGCACGGTGGGTGCGGTGATGAATCCCGGGGTGGGGCCGACGGGGTCGCGGTAACGGAGGGCGGTGTTGGGATCACCCGTCTCACGGATGATTCATCATGCGGTGCGCCGGTCGGGGATGGGGAGTTCCATTCGAGGTCAAAATACTACAAATAGTAGTATCTTGTCTTTAGTCCAAGTGAACTAGTAGAATGTACTGGACAGAATACGCCATTTTGTAGTATTTAGGCCCGCGACGGAGATTTTCCATGGCGCGATACGTCGCGTACGACACGGTTCATGCGATCGCGACTGAGCAGCATGGCCTCCTGAAGGCAACCCAGGCGACCGCCGCCGGCGTTGCCCCGAAGAGCCTCGTGGCGATGGCCGCTCGGGGACGACTCGAACGCATCGGTCATGGGCTCTATCGCGACCTGCGGATCCCGGAAAGCCGATGGACGCCGTACATGCATGCCGCCCTGTGGCCGTTTGGCGCGGTGGGCTTCCTGTGCGGCGAAACGGTGCTGGGACTGCTCGACCTCTCCGACGTGAACCCGGCGGCGATCCATATCGCCGTGCCGACCGATTTCCGAGCTCGCCGCCGCCTGCCGCCGCCGGGGGTCGTTGTTCATCACGCCGATGTACCGCCGGAGGAGCGCATGGCGATCGAGGGCATCCCGGCCACGACGGTGGCACGGGCGATCCGCGATTGTGCCCAGTGGCAGCTGGGCCCCGCTCTGGTGCGCCGAGCGATCGAGGACGCCAGAACGGGTGGATGGATTACGGATAGCGAGCAGCGCGACCTGCACGGCGATCTGCTCGGCGCGCGAAGCCTCTAATTCCCGGGGACGATGCTCGATCATCTCGATCCCGAAGCACGGCTTCGCCTTCCGCACCATACTCGAGACCCCGGACGCACCACACATGCG
>CAITQY010000392.1 GCA_903894655.1 uncultured Gemmatimonadota bacterium | reverse complement strand
GGCGAGGTGATCTCGACGCGCGCCATCGATCCGTCGACCCCCAGGCTGTCGAGGAGCGGGTGCAGAAAGCCGATCAGATAACCGCCGACGGCCACCGAGTCGAAGCGGAAGAGTCCGCGACTGTCCGCGGCGACCGCGCGAATGCGTGCCGGCTGTTGGGTGGTGACCAGTTGTACCGTCGCGCCGGCGAGCGGTCGCATGGCGAGGCTGTCGAACACCACGCCCGTGACGCGGGCCGCGGGCAGCGGCTGCGCCTGCACCGTGGCCCGTGGGATGAGGGCGCCGACGGCCAGCGTAAGAAGTCCGAACGAGCAGTGACGGCACGGCATACCGGCGAGAATAGTGTTCCGGTGGGACGGCGGGTAGGGGGGCGTCGTGTTTGCCCGCAATGGCCGACCCTTGCCGGTCGGTGGTGCAGCAACGAGGATGATGGCATGTCGCCTGTTGCTGCTGTGTCGTCGGGCCCTGCCCCCGGTGGTCCTCCTTCGGTATTCGCGCCGGTCGCGGTGACGCTGACGGGCCGCGTGGTGCGCCTCGAGCCCCTCGGTTCGGCACACGCCGACGGCCTGCTGTTGGCGGGACATCACGAGGTGTTGTGGCGTGTCACGGTGCAGCCGCCGTTGGTGTCGGCGGAGGCGGTAGCCCGTTATCTGGAGCAGGCCGCCGCGCAGGCGGCGCGCGGCGACGAGGTGCCGTTCGCCATCGTCGCGTGCGACACGGGCGCGGTGATCGGCTCCACGCGCTGGATGGATATTTCGCGCGCGCATCATCGCGTGGAGATCGGTGGCACGTGGCTGGCGCCGGCGGCGCAGAACACCCTGGCGAACACGGAAGCCAAGTACCTGCAGCTGGTGCAGCTGTTCGAGGTGCTGGGTGCGGTGCGCGTGCAGTTCAAGACTGATCTGCGCAACACGCAATCGCAACGGGCACTCGAGAAGCTCGGCGCGATCCGCGAAGGGGTGCTGCGGCGACACATGGTGGTGCGCGACGGCTACGTGCGCGACAGTGTGTACTACGGCATCACCGACGTGGACTGGCCCGGTGTGAAGCGACGGCTGCAGGAGCGGCTGGCGGCTGGGGGCAAACACCAACAGCAACAGCCAGAACACGGAGACCACTGATCTGCACAGAAAAAACACAGATAAGCAAAGAGCGCTGTTGGCTTATCCGTGCGTTGTCCGTGAAAATCCGTGGTCTCCGTGTTCTGGCTGTTGCGGTTGCTCTTGAAACCCTATGTTCTCTGGGCTCGATCATCCTCTCTCGCATACGTCTTATGACACGTCTGACGACGGCAACACTTGCCGCGGCGATGCTCGCGGTCGTCCTGCCTTCTTTTATGCAGGGGCAGGCTGCGCGGCCATACGCGGTGCCGGAGGCGGCGGCCCTGCTTCCGTGGGCGCAACAGATCGCCGTTCGCGAAGACTGGCTCACCAAGCGGCATGCGCTGCTGTTGCCGATGATGCGGCGCCACCAGATCGGCATGTGGATCGTGGTGAACGAGGAATTTCACGACGACCCGCTGTCGCAGTACGTCGCTCCGCCGCGCCCGTACACGGGCAATCGCGACTTTTTCGTGTTCATCGACGGTGGTGAGCAAGGGCTCAAGAAGTTCGCGATCACGGCGTACACTGAAGAGAATCTGGCGCGATTCTTCGACGCGCCGTTCACTGAGCCTCGCCCGCCCGCCACGACGCTGCGCGACCTGTATCAGCAGTACAAGCCGGCCACGGTCGGTCTCGGGATTCGCGGACGGCGCGGGCAGACGCGTTCGCTCGGCTACGACGCGTATCGCTTCCTGGCCGAGACGCTTGGCGAGGATGCGGAGAAGACCTTTGTCAGTGCGAGCGACTTGATCGAGGAGTATCTCGACACGCGGTTACCGGAAGAGACAGAGCACTATCGCACGGCGGTGTCGGTGACCGAGGCGATCGTGAAGCGGGCGTTGTCGAATGCGGTGATTACGCCGAATCGCACGACCGTGGGCGATGTGCGCCGTGCGCTGTTCGACATGCTGGGGGCGGCCGGTGTGCGCACGTGGTTTCAGCCCGACCTTCGGGTGCAGCGCACGGGCGAGGACATCGCGACGTCACGCGGATTTCTGGCGGTGGCGCCGGAGAGCACGGTGATTCGCCACGGTGACGTCGTGCATGTGGACTTCGGCATCAGCTACATGGGCTTCGACACCGATTGGCAGAAAATGGCCTACGTGCTCAAGCCCGGCGAGCGTGATGTGCCGGAGAGCTTCAAGCGGGCCATGGCGAACACCAACACGCTGCAGGATGCGGTCATGCTACGTCACGCGCGACCAGGCGCCACCGGCGGGTCGGTGTTCACGAACACGATGGTTGAAATGAAGCAGCGCGGTATCGAAGCGATGGTGTACTCGCATCCCATCGGCACGCAGGGGCACGGACTGGGCGCGTCGATCGATTTCCGTAGTCCGCTGCGCAGCGATACCACGGCACAGAACTCTCGACTGCGACTGGGTTCGTACATCTCGATCGAACTCAACACCGCCACGCCGATTCCCGAATGGAACGGCAAGAAGCTGTTCGTGATGATGGAAGACGACGCGTTTCTGACGGAGCAGGGCTTTCGCTTTTTCCGGCCACGCCAGGAGTCGTATTACCTGATCAAGGCATCGGGCAACGCGATGTAGTGCGTTGTAGCGCGGCCCGATGCGGCGGGGCTCAGTAGGCGTAGCCGAAGATGATGTTCATCTCGTCAGTCGAGAGCAGGCCGAAGCCGATGGTGCGGTCCGTGACGTTGTTCCACGTGACCACCGAAACGAGCGCATCGCCGGGCTGCAGCACGATCGGCGTGTCGAAGTTCGTGAAGTCCGGGTGCTCCCAGTCGGTGTTCACGTAGACCGTGGTTTCGGTGCCATTGGCTCGGCGCACGCGGATTTCGTAGCGCTCGCCCATCGCGTGCATGTGCGACGTGAGGCCCAGCACCGTGGTGCGCACCGACATGGGAAACACGGTGCGAATGGTGGTCCGCTGCTTTGGCGGTAGTGAGAAGCTGGTGTTGGCGAGATTGAGCGTGCGGGCCACCGTCTGCACCTGTGAACGGTCAGACGTGTACAGGTTGGCGAACGCCTCACCCGGCAGATCGATCGGCGCACGATTCACGTAGTGCACGTTGAAATCGAGCGCCGCATTGGCCGGCAAGCGCAGCGCGACGCCCGGGGGAAACCGGTAGTCGAAGTCCTGCGTCATCGCGCCCGCGAAGAACACGTGACACGCCATCGGTAGCGTGTTGACGATGTTGACCGTCCCATTGGCGTTGCGGATGTCGCGTACCGTGTTGGCAGGCGGGCGCAGATTGCAGGGGAAGGTGGTACGGCTCTCGTCGAAGGTATAGAGCAGCAGATGATGGCTGCCCGGACGCATGCGCGACTGAATGCGTGTCACGTACAAGTCGCTGGCGTTGCCGACTCGGCGGTACACGAACAACTCACGCTCCGAACCGGGGGACACGGCGAAGCTGTCGACCTTGAGCTGCAGCCCTGCGGTCGTCGGGGCACCGAGCGGCGTAAAGCTCGCGGACTGCAGGCGGACGTCAGCGAGCACCGCGGTGTCGACCACATGTCCGTTGCGCGGCGCTCCGGCTTCGATCCACCGACGGATGTACTCAAGCTGACCGGCGGTGACGCCTTTGGTGGTGCCCATCGGCATGAGCTGCCCGTAGTCGCGGCTGTGATGGCCGGGAACCCACGCCAGCTTGTGATACAGCAGCGAGCTGTCGGCCCGAAACGGCTTCACGCGGGCGACCCCATCAGACCGCGCGATCTGCTGGACCGAGGCGATGCCTACGAGTTGCTGGTAGGCGGAATCGCTGGTGAGTACGAGCCGAGACTGCCGGGCATTGGCATCGCCGGTGCGATGACAGGAGACACACGACGGATCGAGAATGTCGCGCTGAATGCGGGCGAAGGTGCCGTTGGCAGCGGTGCTGCTGGGGGACCCATCGGTTGCCGCATCGCCTCCACACGCGCTGGCGATGGCGAGCAGCGTGAACAGCGCGATTCGTCCGAACGGTGTGCGCAGCTGGCCAGGTCTTCCGGTTTTCATCGGTCTCCGTTGGCCGAATGGCGCACGAAAGGGTTTAGCCTTCAAGGTAGGTGACGGTGAGGCCGGCGGCCAGCGCACCCCGGTCGCACGGCCCCCATACGCGGCCTTGGCGCGGCCGATGACGCCGTGCCGTCGGGGATTCCACTACTGCGACGCTTCATGAGGTCGACCACGTTTCAGCGGTGAAGCTGCTTCTCGTTCGTCTCGTGTTGGTCGCGCTGTTGATGACGCGCGGCGTCGTACAGCCATGCCGCCTGGACGCGCAACTCGCTCCCACAACGCCCGTCGGTGAGGCATTGCAGCGGATTGTGTTGGCGAATCGGCACACCCCGCAGCGTTGGCCGCAGCTTTCCGACGTCGCGGCCGATCTGCGCACCGTCTATGCGGCGAACGGCTGGATGCCATTGTGGACGCGAGGCGGGCAACCAACGCGGTCGGCGCTTTCCAGCATTGCCGAGCTGGCGCAGATCGATCGTCGCGGTCTCGAACCGTCGGACTACGATGCGGAGCGCCTCGGGGAGCTGGTGCGCCTGCTCAGCGCCGGCGCGCCGCCAGCCAGGGACGACAGGGTGGTCGCCTTCGACGTCATGTTGAGCACGGCGGTGCTCCGATCGCTGCACTCACTGCAATACGGCCGCGTGTCGGCGCGCGTCGCGCACGCCGATCTGCGGTTTCCGCACGAACCCTGGGGCGCGCCGGAGGCACTGCTGGCCCTGTCCGGCACGACGGATGCGGCATCGCACTTCGACGCCGCCGAGCCACCGTACCAGCAGTACCGTCTGCTTGTCGATGCGCTCGCGCGTTATCGCGCGTTGGCCTCCGATACCGTGCAATTGCGGCAGGTGCTTCGGGATACCACCCGAACACGAGGCACGCCGGAAAGCATGGGGACGTTGCGTCGCCGACTGGATGCCCGCGTCTTGCAGATCACCACGACGCTCGAACGCTGGCGATGGCTGCCGCACCGGTTCGCGGTACCGCCGATCGTCGTCAATATTCCCGCCTTCGAACTGTATGCGTTTCGTTCCGCGAACGAGCGCGATGTGCTGCGCATGAACGTGGTCGTCGGCAAGGCGTACGATCACAAGACGCCGGTGTTCAGCGGCGCCGTGCGGTACCTGATTTTCTCGCCGTACTGGGACGTGCCCCCCAGTATCGCCCGCACGGAGGTGCTACCGAAGGCGCGGAAGCATATCGACTATCTCACGCGCAATGCGTTCGAGATCGTGGGCTCGAATGAGCAGGTGATCCCGACGACCTCTGGCGCGTTGGACGCGGTGTCGGCGGGCCGCGCGCGCATTCGTCAGCGCCCAGGCGCGCAGAATGCGCTCGGCGGCGTGAAATTCATTTTCCCGAATGCATTCAACGTGTACATGCACGACACGCCGGCGCAGGCGTTGTTCGGGGAAGCGCGGCGAGACTTCAGTCATGGTTGCATCCGCCTCTCCCAACCCGCGGCGCTCGCCGCGCTGCTGTTGCGTGATCAGCCGGGGTGGGATTCTACGCGGATCGCCGCAGAGATGCACCGCGCGATGCCGTTGCAGGTGATGCTCACGGCCCCGGTGCCGGTGCACGTGGTCTACGCCACGGCGGTGGCGCGGGACGACGGTTCCGTGGCATTTCATGACGACATTTACGGACACGACCGCCGGCTGCGCGCATTGCTCAAGGGCGGCTATCCGTATGCGGCACCGGATCGCCGCCCCTGAGTCGCTACGGCTGAATCTTGGCGCGCCGTTTCATCAGCGCTTCGATTTCGTCCATCTCGCGCGGTACCAGCGAGATGCGCTCGAGTCCCTTGCCGGTGATGATGTAATCGTCTTCGATGCGGACGCCGGTGTTCTGATACTTGAGTACGGCACTGCGTACCTTCGCAATGAAGGCACGATTTTTCGGTGTATTGGGCAACACGTCGAGCGCTTTGGTGCTCACGTAGATGCCTGGCTCGATCGTGAACGCGTCGCCGACGGCGAACTTGGCGTCAGGCCCGTTCTCCTGCATCGGGTCGTGTACCGCGAGTCCGATACCGTGCGTGATGCCGTGAATCATCCACAGGTTGGACTGTCGGCACTGGGACGGGCTCATGGTGCAGTTCACGTTCCATGGTGGATCAAAGGAGGCATCGACGCTTTCCACCAGCCCAAGGGCGGCCAGTCCACGCGCACGCAGCGCGACTGACGAATCGGTGGCGGCCCGCACACTCATGCCAGGCTTGGAGAAGCGCTCGGCGATGTCTTGCGCATCGCGCACCAGCTGGTACAGCTGACGCTGTGCCGCGGTGTAGGTGCCACTCACTGGAATCGTGCGGGTGATGTCCGCCGCGTAGCCGCGATATTCGGCCGCGGCGTCCATCACGACGAGGTCGCCGGGCTTTGCCGGATCACTGGCTTTCATGTAGTGGAGCGTGGTGCCGTTGACACCGGCGCCGACGATCGATCCGTAGGCGGGACGTTCGGCCCCGCGCCGCGTGAACTCGTATTCGAGCGTGGCGCGTAACTCGTATTCACGGGTCGGGTTTGCGGTGAGCATCGCAGCACGATGTCCTTCGGCGCTGATCTCGGCGGCCTGGCGGATGAGCGCCATCTCGGCCACGGACTTTTTCGCCCGCCCCTGCAGCACAAGCGGCATACCGTTGCGCACCGTGAGCGTGGGGAAGCGCTTGGCGAGTCCCTTGAGGGCTTCCTGACCGCGTGTAAGCGTGTCGTTGCGCG
>CAITQY010000391.1 GCA_903894655.1 uncultured Gemmatimonadota bacterium | reverse complement strand
CGGTCAGCACGAGTTCGATCGGCCGATGCAGCCGTGCGCGCACCTCCGGCTGCTGGAGAACGCGCGCCAGGACCGACATCGCCGCCAAGCCGCGTCCGTTGTCGCCGATGCCGGGACAGTAGGTGCGCGTCCCATCCTGTCGCACCACCAGCGGCTCGTCGGCGCGGAACACCGTGTCGAGGTGGGCGAGACACACCACCGGCGGCGGCGCGGGATGCGATATGGACCTGGCCGGTGTCACCCGTGCCATCACGTTGCCGGCGGCATCCCGCGTGACGGCATGGCCGCAGTCGCGCCAGTCCTGTTGCAGCAGCGTCGCCCGTTCGCTTTCGTTCCCGGTGGGTGCGGCGGTGCGGGCGATCGCCACCTGTTGCTCGAGAATCCACGCGCGCTGGGCTCGCCAGGTCGTCAGCAGCGGGGTCAGCCAGTTCTTCCCGGAGTCCGTCGTGGTCATCGCATGAGCTCCATCCCGTCGAAGAACGCCGCCACGCCGACGGTGCGCTGGAGGCCGACGCGCAATGTGATGGCGCTCGCCGCCGTGAGTTTCCTCACCGATGCGTCGAGTGAAATCATCGCGCCGTTGCTGCCGCTGTTTCTGGTGGGCACGTTGGGCGCGACGGTGCGCATGGTGGGCGTGATCGAGGGAAGCGCCGAGGCCGTCGCCTCGCTGCTCAAACTGGCCAGTGGATGGTGGTCAGATCGGGTCTCCCGCCGCAAGCCGTTGATCGTGGCGGGCTACGCCCTGGCGTCGCTGGTGCGCCCGTTAGTGGCGATCGCCCAGAGTGCGACCCAGGTGCTGGCGATCCGCTTGGTGGATCGCGTGGGGAAGGGGATTCGTGGCGCACCGCGCGACGCGCTCCTCGCCGCCTCCACGCCGCGGGAATTCCGTGGGCGGGCGTTCGGCTTTCATCGGGCGGCGGATCATGCCGGCGCGGTCGTCGGTCCGCTGATCGCGGTGGCGTGTCTGCAGTGGCTCGGCATGCCGGTGCGCCACGTGTTTTGGGTGGCGGCGATTCCGGGCGCGCTGGCGGTGATGGTGGCGATCGCCTTCGTGCGCGAGCCACGCACGCCGCCCGGCATTGCGCCCGTCGCTGCGCCCGTCGTTTCTGTGCCGTCGACGCGGGCCACCGCGCCCGGTTCGGTCACCGCGCTGCCGCGATCGTTCTGGCTCACGATGCTGCCGATACTCGTGTTCACGCTGGGCAACTCCACCGACGCCTTCCTGCTGCTGCGGGCGTCGCAGCTTGGGGTGCCGACCGCGCTCATCCCACTGATCTGGGTGCTCCTGCACTTTGTGAAGAGCGCGTCCAGCACACCGGCCGGCGCGTTGGCCGATCGCGTGGGGCGCCGACCGCTGATCGTGGCCGGCTGGGTGCTCTACGCGGCCGTCTACGCCGCTTTCTCCCTAGCGGCCGATGCGTGGCATGCCTGGGCCCTGTTTGGCGTGTACGGCGTCGTCTTCGGCCTCACCGAGGGCACGGAAAAAGCGCTGGTGGCCGATCTCGTGCCGGCGGTGCGGCGTGGTACGGCGTTCGGCTGGTATCAGGCCACGGTTGGCGTGGCCGCCCTGCCCGCGAGCATCATGTTCGGCGTCGTGTGGGACCGATATGGCTCACCGGCG
>CAITQY010000390.1 GCA_903894655.1 uncultured Gemmatimonadota bacterium | reverse complement strand
TCCATGAAGCGCACGGCGCCTTCGCCACAGCGGACCAGCAGCCCGTGGTCGTTTACCGAGCGCACCGTACCCGGCGGGCTCGCCAGCGTGGGCTCGTCGAGATCGTCGTTGGTGCCATCGCCCACGACGCGCACGCTGAACAGCTTCGTCTCCATGCCGCGCAAGCTGGCAAAGGCGCCCGGTCGCGGGTCGAACGCGCGCGTCACCCGCGACACGCGCTCGGCCGACCAAGTGAAATCAAGGCGTGCCATATCGCGATCGATCTTCGAGGCGTACGTCGACTGCGCGTCATCCTGCGCGATCGGCTGCACGATCTGCGCATCGATCATCGCCAAGGCCTGCACGATGGCCAGCGCGCCGAGTTCCGAGAGACGGTCGTGCAGTTCACCGTACGTCTCGTCGGACTCGATCGGGGTGCGCAGCACGTGCAGCATGTCGCCCGCATCGAGCGGGGGCACCATCTGCATGATCGTGATCCCCGTTTCCGTGAGGCCCTCGAGAATGGCGGCTTGAATCGGCGCCGCACCGCGCAGCGCGGGAAGGAGCGAGCCGTGAATGTTGAGCGTGCCGAGCGACGGCAGATCGATGGCCGCTTTGGGCAGGATGCACCCGTAGGCGACGACCACCGAGATGTCGGGGGCGAGCGCGCGCATGGCATCGAGGAACTCGTCGCCGCGCGGCTTCTCGGGTTGTAGTACGGGAATGCCTTCTTCGAGCGCAACACGCTTGACCGGCGACGGGTCGAGCTGCGTGCGCGACCGGCCGCGCGGCTTGTCGGGCTGCGTGACGACGCCGACCACGTCATGCCCTTCGCCAATCAGCGCGCGGAGCGGCGGAACGGCGAAATCGGGAGTGCCCCAGAAGAGAATGCGCACGGGTGGGGCGGTCTCCGGTTATGCCTTCGTGTCGGGTGCGGTGGCGTCGCGCTCTTTCGGCAGATCGCCGACGGGGAGCACGCGCAGGAGCTTCGGGTACTTCGCCTTCTCGTACTCCCAGTCGCGCATCGCGGCGCGACGTTTGAGCAGGCTGAGGCGGTCGGTGAACATCCGGCCATGCAGGTGATCGATTTCGTGTTGCAGGCACCGTCCCAGCAGGTCAGCGCCTTCGACCTCGTACCACACGCCATCGATGTCCTGTGCGCGCACGATGACGCGGGAGAACCGGTCGACGTCGGCGTAGACCTCGGGGATGGAGAGACAGCCTTCTTCCCCGCGCACCGACCCTTCCTTCAGAATGATCTCGGGATTGATGACGACGAATCGCGTGTCATCCACCTCGACCACCGCCAGCCGCTCGCGTCGCCCGACCTGCGGTGCCGCGAGACCGACGCCCTTCGCCTTGTCCATCGTGTCGAACATGTCGTCAGCCAGCCGCCGTAACTCCGGCGTGAACTGCTCGACGCGTTCCGTGTCCTGACGAAGGATCGGCGAACCCAGGACGTGAATATCGAGCAACGACACGGATACCTCAGGCCGCCGGGGAAGAGGAGCCGACACGCGTAATGCGGCCACGCTCAACAATCACCTTCGACTCGCCCGACTTGATCGTGATCCGGTCTTCCATGCTCACCGCGCCGTCTTTGTTGACCGGGTTGATGTGCACGACTTCGCCGACCATGCCGCCGGCCGTGACGATCTCGTCGCCCTTCTTGAGGGCCTGCACCAACTCATTGTGCGCCTTCCGCTGCCGCTGCTGCGGACGGATGAGCACGAAGTAGAAGATCGCGAAGATCGCGCCATACATGAAAATCATGGAGGCGATCTGACTGTTGCCACCCAACTGCAGGGCGGCGAAGCTGGCAAGAACGGAGAAGCTCATGAAGGCGTCGATCGTGAGTGATAGCGGGCGAGCCAGTCACGACTCCAGCCCTGGAACGTGCCAGCCTGAACAGCGGCACGCGCATCGCGCATCAGCGCGACGAGGAAATGTACATTATGGAGGCTCAGGAGGCGCAGTCCGAGGATCTCCTCCGACACGAACAGGTGGCGGATGTAGGCCTTGGAGAAGCGACGGCAGGCCGCACAGGTGCACTCATCGTCGAGCGGTCCCGGATCGAGGCGCCAAACGGCATTTTTGATGCTCCGCCGGCCCGTGGTCGTGAAAAAGGCGCCGGTCCGCCCCATGCGCGTGGGCGCCACGCAGTCGAACAGGTCGACCCCGCGCGCCACGCCTTCCACCAGATCCTCGGGGAAGCCGACGCCCATGAGGTAGCGCGGGCGATCCGTGGGCAGCGCCTCGTTCACCACATCGAGCATGGCGTACATGTCGGGCTTGGCTTCGCCTACCGAGAGCCCGCCAATACCCAAACCGACCCAGTCGGCGGCATCGCGGATCGCCGTCGCCGATTCCCGCCGCAGATCGGCGTGTATGCCCCCCTGTACGATGGGGAACAGCGCCTGCACCGGGGTCGGGGCGTCCGGGTCTTCCCGGAGCAGCCGGTCGAATTCCACCCGACACCGCTCCAGCCAGCGGATGCTCCGCTCCATGGCGACCCGCGCCAGACCGGCCTCGGTCTGTCCGGGGACCACGTGATCGAACTGCATGATCACGTCGGCTCCGAGGTTCCGCTCGATCCGCATGACAGACTCGGGGGTGAACTGCTGCAGCGACCCATCGAGATGGCTGCGGAACTCCACCCCCTGCTCGTTGATCGTGCGCAGTCCTTCCAGGGAGAACACCTGAAAGCCACCGGAATCGGTGAGCATCGGGCCGTCCCAGTGCATGAAGCGATGCAGCCCGCCCATGGTGCGGATCATCTCGTCGCCGGGCCGCAGGCGCAGGTGATACGCATTGGCCAGGATCATCGTGGCGCCGAGGCGCTGCAGATCCTCGGGATCGAGCGACTTGACCGACGCCAGCGTGCCCACCGGCATGAACTGCGGCGTGTTCATCACGCCATGCGGCGTCGTGAACTGGCCGGCGCGGGCGAGGCCGTCGGTGGCGTCGAGTTTGAAGGAGAAAGTCACGTGTGGAATCTATTGGCCGTCACGTGAGTTTCGGGTTGTGAGTTGAAGTTCGGAGTCGTGAGTTCACCAACCCGGAACTCCGAACTTTTACTCAGCACTCCAAACTCACCAGCGATCGGCGGAACGAAGCACCACCATCACAGAACGCACATCGCGTCGCCGTACGAATAGAACCGGTACTGCTCGGCCACGGCCGTGCGGTACGCCTGCATCGTGAGGTCGTAGCCGGCAAAGGCGGCTACCAGCATGATGAGGGTGGACTTCGGCAGGTGGAAATTGGTGACCAGCTTGTCGATGCCGCGGATGGTGGCGGGCGGACGCAAAAAAATGCTCGTCTCGCCGCTGAACGGATGCAGCACGCCATGAGCATCGGTGGCGGTTTCGAGCGTGCGCACACTGGTCGTGCCGATCGCCCACACCTGATTGCCGCGCTCGCGCACGGCGTTCAGTTGCTGCGCGGTGGTGCTCGTGACCTCGCACCATTCCTCGTGCATCACGTGCTGCGACGGATCGTCGTCGCTGACCGGGCGGAACGTGCCGGCGCCAACATGCAGGAGGACGTTCGCCATTTCCACGCCGCGGGTGCGCAGCACGTCGAGCAGGTCGGGGGTGAAGTGCAGGCCGGCCGTGGGGGCCGCGACCGAGCCGATCGTCTCTGCGTACACCGTCTGGTACCGGGCGATGTCGCCCGATTCGTCAGCGCGCTCGATATAGGGCGGCAGCGGCACATGCCCGTACTTCTCGATCGTACCGGCCACATCGCCATTCGTATGCAGGCGCACGATGCGCGTGTGACGGGGCGTCGTGTCCACAATCTCGACCCGGAAGTCGGGGGCGATCGTGACCACGCGGCCCGGGCGCAGCTTGCCGCCGGGATGGATCATCGCTTCGTAGTGGTCACCGCTGACTGGGCGGAGCAACAGAATCTCCGCTGGACCGCCGCTTTCGCGATGCCCGAGCAGTCGCGCGCGGAACACTTTGGTGGTGTTCACCACGATCGCGTCGCCGGCCGGAATCAATTCGGCGATGTCGCGGAAGGTACGATGGGCGATGCTGCCGTCGCGCCGGTTGACCACGAGCATACGGCTCGCATCGCGCGGCTCGACGGGACGCTGCGCGATGCGCTCCTCGGGGAGCTCGTAGTCATAGTCGGGCGTGCGGCTGCCCTTGTGGGGCAGCGCGTCGGCGGAGTCAGGCATTGCGGTCATGGAATGCGCAGAAAGACAACCGAAACGGCGCTGCAACGCAACGGTCGGGCTCGTTTTAATCCCTCAGCGCACGATGAATCCGGTGTTCCGCGTCGTTTTCTTCTGATTCGCGAGGTCCGTGACTTCGACCCGCAAGCGGTAGCCGCCAGACGGCGCCTGCGTCATGTCGAGCGAGAGGTACTCGACCAGCACGGGGAGTGCGCTCCCCTGCCGGTCGAAGGCGATGGTGAAGCGATCACGGGACTGCTGCGCGCGCCCCACGGCCCGACCGAGATTGTCGAGGACGCGCACGGCGAAGCCCGCGGCGCCCATGCGGTCCTCGCGTTCCACGGTGATTGCCACGCGGTACGTCGTCATGCCATCCCGCGGCACGAGCTCGTACATCTCCCAGAGCAGACCGATGGAGCTGCCGCGCGCGAGGCTGCCGGCGTTCGGTGTGATCGCGACGTCACGCCAGCGTGACGGCTGCGTCATGCCGCCGCGGAGCTCCGGCTTGCTCCCCAGCAGCACATCGCTCATGCCGAAGCCGACGTTGGTCGTCGGGTCAAGCCGCGACATCGCACGTGCGCCGCGCTTGCTGTCGGCCTGGAGGGCTTCGACGCGCACCACATTGATGCCCGGTCCCACCCGTCGCGTCCAGTTGCGATCGAGCGGTGCGTGGCCGCTGTCCCGCGCAAACGTGAGCTGGTCGGACTCCATGCCACGCACTTTCACGAATTGGTCGAAAATGCGCAGGTCAATATCGACGGGGACCCGATCGCGTGTGTTGGCGCGCACCAGCGAGTCGATCGGGACGCGGGCCGCGATCACGGCATCGCTGGAATCAGCCCCCGACCGGAAGCGGGTGATGCGCATCGGTATGGTGTCGAGCAGGCGCGCCGCGGGCACGTTGGCGAACGATACCGGAATCGCGTCGCGTAGGGTCTCGACATAGTTGCGATCGAACAAGGACAGCCGTCCCGTTGCGAAGCCCGGCTGCAGGTCGAAAAAGAAGGTGAGCTTGTTGTTGTAGTCCCACACCAGCGTCACGCCGCCGTCAAGCCGCGTACGGTCGTCCGTCGAGCTGCCCGGGATCGTCATTTCGAAGTCCGGCGGCCCGTATCGCACGTACACGTCACCGCGGTCGGTGTCGGCGCCGCGCAGTGCCATTTCGTCGATCGTCCAACGAAAATCGGCGAATACCACGCGCGACAGAAACTCGAGTCGGAATTCATTCTCCTGTGTGAGCGCCAGCGGGTCGCTCATCATCCAGAACATGGATTCCAATCCGTCACGCTGCGATGGCGGCAGTTTGGCCCAGCCGGCCGAGTCGCCGATCTGCCCTTTCAGTTCCTTGGGTGCGCGCGGGCGCAGAATGCGCGACAGGTTCTTGAGCCGGTTCGCCTCGCCCTCGTCCATAAGTACGAAGGCGCTATCGAACGCGTGCGTGGCGCGCGTCTCGTCGGCGAGTCGGTGATAGGCCAGGCCGAGCGCCAGCTGCGCCTGGAAGTCGAGGGGGAACTGACGGGCGCGCAACGCGGCCACCGTGGCCAGCTCCGGCCACTTCTTGCGCTCCGCGTACGCCATGTACAGGTGACGGCTGTAGCGGAGATTGCTGGAGTCAGCCGCAACCGCACGCGAAAAGTAGTCGAGCGCGGTTGCATGATCGTTGTCGCCGGTGGGCGGTTCAATCTTGTTGGCAATCGAGTTGACGTAGTCGCGAGCGTTGTTGCGATTCCAGTTGACGCTGCCCAGCTGAACCTTCGACATACCGCTGGGCAGCCCCCGATTCGCCAGCGCATCGTAGCTGCGCCATGCGGCCATGCCAGCCATGTCGGCGGCCTCGGCAAGTAACAGCTTTTCCCCAGAGCGCTCGGCCGCTGACATGCCGTCGCGCGCCTGCCCACTCGAGGCGAAGCGCATGGTGGACACCCCCGACTGGATGTTGAAGCGACTCAAGCTCAACCAGTAGCGCGCGCTGTCGGGCGCGAGCTGCGTGGCGAGACGCAGCGCCGTATCGGCGGCGATCAGCATCCGGATCTTCTGCTGATCCTTCATGACGTTCGGATTGCGCGCGCTGCGCGCCCGATTCCACTGCAGCAGGCCGAGCTGGTGCCACGCCGCGGCGTCGCGCGTGTCACGGCGCACGGCAGAATCGAGCAGGGCGACTGCCCGCACGGTGTCGCCATTCGCGGCGATGGAGTCCGCGAGGTGCGCCGCAGAGAGACGCGCCATTGGTGGCGGCGTCATCGGCTGCGCAACGAGCGCGCGCGTCGCGAGTGACGCGAAGGACGCAGACAGGAGCAATACGAGCGCGCGCCGTGTGGCCCGCACCAAGCGGTCGGACATTGCTGTCATGGTGCAGCGCTTAGAACAGGGTGGGCTGTTCGAAGGCGCCAAGAGGAGGAACGTAGCCAAGGTGGCGATAGGCATGCGCGGTGGCCACGCGTCCACGTGGTGTCCGCTGCAGAAATCCGTGCTGCACCAGGAACGGCTCGTATACCTCTTCAATCGTCCCCGGATCCTCGCCGATCGCCGCCGCGATCGTCCCGAGCCCAACCGGTCCCCCGTCAAACTTTTCAATGATGGACTTGAGCAGACGGGCGTCCATGTCGTCGAGTCCGAAATGGTCGACATTGTTCAACTCGAGCGCCGCCTGCGCGACCTCGAGCGTGATGCGTCCGTCCGCGCACACCTGCGCGTAATCGCGTACGCGGCGCAGCAGGCGGTTCGCCACTCGCGGCGTGCCCCGCGAGCGCTTGGCGATTTCATGCGCCCCAAGCGGGTCCATTTCGACCTTCAAGACTTCGCCGGTGCGACGGACGATCACTTCGAGCTCGTCCACCGGATAGAAGCCCAGCTGCTGCACGATGCCGAAGCGCGCGCGGAGCGGGGCGGTGAGCATACCGAGCCGAGTAGTGGCGCCCACCAGTGTAAATTTCTCGATGTTCATCGTGACCGTCTGCGCCTTGGGACCATCGGACAAGCGGATGTCGATCCGATAGTCCTCCATCGCCGGATAGAGAAACTCCTCGATGATCGGACGCAGGCGGTGGATTTCGTCGATGAACAGCACATCGCCCTCGCGCAAATTGGTGAGGGGGCCGACGAGATCGGCCGGCTTTTCGAGGGCGGGACCCGAGGTGGTGGTCAGATTCACGCCTAGCTCGCGGGCCATCAGGTCGGCGAGGGTCGTCTTGCCCAACCCCGGCGGGCCAAAGAAGAGCGTATGGTCGAGCGGCTCCTTCCGCGCACGGGCGGCGGCGATGGCGATGCCGAGGCTGTCCTTGACCTTTTTCTGGCCGATGAACTCGACCAGTCGCTGGGGGCGAAGGGACAGCTCGACGACGCTCTCGTCGGCGAGGGCTTCCGGCGTGGTGATTTCGGCGCGACTCATATGATGGAATATACCGTGGCGCTAGGGCACGGGCCGACGAGGTTGGGGTACTGTTGGGGACGGCTGAGGTCGATCAGCTTTAGCAGCCGTCACTGTTCCCGCTCAGCGTTCCCGTCCGGATTGCGTAAATTTCCGGGAGTGACCCGCGACGTCGTCGCGTCGGCTCCCGTTCGTCCTGCTCCCAGGATTCGCTATGCCCCGCCGTTTCCCTGTGCTTTCGCTGGCTGGAATTGCCGTCGTGCTCGTCGCCACGACGGCGTTTACCACGCCGGCCCGTCCCGTGCGCACCACGCCGCCCGCCCGCGTCGCGGCCGCCCCTGCCTTGCCTCAGGCGTCGACGGCTCCCAAAGCGCTCGTCGAAGATGCGGTCAACATCGACTGGCGCGTGCTGGCCGGCCTCGACTACACCAACGGTACGTCGACGGACACCCTCAAGAAGCTCGAGGGCAAGCTGGTCCGGATTCCGGGCTTCGTCGTGCCGCTCGACGACTTCCAGGAAGAGGGGGCTGAGTTCCTCTTGGTGCCGTACTACGGCGCGTGCGTGCACACGCCGCCGCCGCCGCCGAACCAGATCGTGATGGTGGAGATGGGTGGCAAGAAGGCGGTCAAGCTCAACCTTTTTGACGCCGTCTGGATGTCGGGGCGCCTCAAGATTGCCTCGGTCGAAAGCCCGTACGGTACCGTTGGCTACCAGCTCGAAGGACTCAAGGTCGAGCCCTACTCGTCGAAATGAGCGAGGGGGCTGCAGTGGCAGCTCCTGCCGACACCGGTCGCAATGGCACCCCGGCGGTCGAGCTGTCCGCGTTGCGCTTTGCGTACAAGAAAGGGCGTGACGTCCTGGCGATCGACTCGCTGACGATCGCCCGCGGGGAGACGGTGTTTCTGCATGGGCCGAGCGGCAGTGGCAAGACCACGCTCCTCGGCCTTCTTGCCGGTGTGCTGCAGGCGACCAGCGGCAGTGTGCGCATTCTGGGCCAGGACTTCTCGACCATGTCGGGCGGCGCGCGCGATGCGTTTCGGGCGCGGCATCTGGGCTACGTGTTCCAGATGTTCAATCTCATCCCGTATCTCCCGGTGCGGGAGAACATTCTGCTGCCGGTACGACTGGAGCCGGCGCGGCGCGAACGACTGGGCGGACGCTCGCTCGACGACGCGGTGCGCGACATCGCGTCGCAACTCGATATCGCGCAGTACCTCGATGCTCCAATCTCGGAACTGAGCGTCGGCCAGCAGCAGCGCGTGGCGGCGGCGCGCGCGTTGATGGGCAGCCCCGAAGTGGTGATCGCCGACGAACCCACCAGCGCGCTCGATACCGACCGGCGTGAACGGTTTCTCAAGCTGCTATTTGCGTCGTGCGAGAAGGCCAAGGCCACGCTCGTGTTCGTGAGCCACGATCACACGCTGATGCCGCTCTTTTCGCGCACCGTGGAGCTCATGGAGATCAATCGCGTGGCCAAGGTCGGGGCGGACGCATGAGTGCATCACGATGAGGGCATCGCGATGATGATTCTGCGTCTGGCGCTGACGTCGCTGCGCAGCCGACTGCTTACAACGTCGCTGACCGTAGCGTCGATCGCCCTCAGCGTCACGTTGCTCGTCGGTATCGAGAATGTGCGGGCCGGCGTGCGCGACAGCTTCGCGGGTACGATTCGCGGCGTCGACCTGATCGTTGGTGCACGCGGTGGCACGCTGCAAGTGTTGCTGAGTGCGGTGTTCGGCATCGGCTCACCGTCCGGATCGGTGAAGCTGTCCACGATGGAGCGGTGGAAGGCGCATCCCGCCGTGAAGTGGGTGGTCCCGTACTCGCTCGGCGACAGCCATCGCGGCTTTCGCGTGGTGGGCACGACGCCGGAGTTCTACGAGCGCTATCGCTTTCGCAAGGATGGACGGATCGTGTTCGTGTCGGGACGCGCAGCGGTTGCGGATACCGAAGTGGTGATCGGCAGTGAGGCGGCAGAGAAACTCGGCTACACGATCGGGACGCCGGTAGTGGTGGTGCATGGGCTCCGCGACATCGGCACGTCGAGTCACGAGGCGCACCCGTTCCATGTGGTCGGGATCCTGGGGCGCACGTTCACGCCGATCGATCGGTCGGTGTACGTGACGCTGGGCGGGATTGAGGCGATGCACTCGGATGAGGCTGGCGTTGCTGGGTCGTCGATGGCGTCGGCGGTGGTTGCAGGAGGGAGGGTATCAGGGGGGCGGGGGCAGGGGGGGACGGCGCAACCGCCCAAAGCGCTGAAACGCGCGAAGGCTGCGGCGATCATCGCGGCGAATAAGCAGCGGGCGGCGGCGATGGCGCCGCCTCCGGGGACGCCGATGGTGATGCCGGGGGCGAGTCCGCCGCCGGGCACGCCGATGGTGATGCCTGGCGCGGAACCGCCGCCGAGTGCCATGCCGGAAGTGAAGGCGGCGGCGGTGGCGCAGCAGGCGGCGGAGAAGAGCGTACCGGTCGCGGCGGTGGTCGAGGCTGAACCGGCGCATGATCACGGTGACGATCAGATCACGGCGTTCTTCGTGGGGACCAAGAATCGGTTCGAGGCGCTGATGCTGCAGCGCGAGATGAACACCGATCTCGAGGAGCCGCTCACGGCGGTGATTCCCGGCGTCGCGCTTGGCGAGTTGTGGCAGAACATCGGCAGTGCAGAAGTCGGTCTGCGCGTGATCGCGATTTTCGCCGTGGCGATTGGACTCACCGGCATGCTCGTCGCGTTGTACTCGTCGCTCGAAGCCCGTCGTCGCGAGATGGCGATTCTCCGTGCGGTGGGGGCAGGCCCACGGATGATCATTTCGCTGCTCGTCCTCGAGAGCGGACTGCTCGCGTTGCTGGGGTGCATTATCGGTGTGGCCGCGGTGTACCTCGGGTTGTTCGTGGCGCAGGGGCCGATTGAACAACGTTTCGGCTTGCACCTCGCATTGCATCCGCTCCGCTCGGTGGAGTGGACGTATCTCGCCGTCGTGATGGGCGCGGGCGTCGTCATCGGCTTCGTACCGGCGTGGAAGGCCTACCGCACGTCACTCGTGGATGGACTGAGTCCGCGGGCCTGACGCACCGTTCACTCTCTCGTTTCTCACCGAATACCAGAACTCCGTATGCGCACATCCACTGTCTTCGGCCTGCTGATTGCGGCCTCAGCATCCGTTACCGGTTCTGCCGCTGCGCAGCCAGGTCGCGGCCCGTCACCGGTCGCCAAGAACATTCAGGCGCTTCCGGTCTCTCCGGCGCCGGACTACGTCCGCAAGGACGCGCCCACCGATCCCATCATCCTGAAGCTGTGGGAGGAAGGGATGCAGCGGTCGCAGGCTGGCACGCTGGCGCAAGCCCTGCTCGATTCTGTCGGCCCACGCCTGACCGGCTCGCCGAATATGAATCGCGCGCAGGACTGGCTGTTGGCCACCTACAAGCAGTTCGGTGTGTCGGCCCGCAAGGAGCAATACGGCACGTGGAATTCGTGGAAGCGCGGGGCCGCGTTCGCGCAGCTCACGGCGCCGCGCGTGAAGGCGCTCGAGATCAACATGCTGTCGTGGAGCGGCAATTCGGCGGGCAAGTGGGCCGACGGCGAAGTGGTCGTGGTGAAGCCGTATCAGTCGCCCGAGGAGTTCACGGCGTGGCTGCCGAGTGTGAAGGGCAAGATCGTGCTGGCGTCGGCGCCGCGGCTAACCTGCCGTCCGGCGTCGCAGCTGGCCGAGTTCGCGATGCCGAGCACGCAGTCGTCGCTCGACTCGATGCAGCGCGATCTGTCGGCCACGTATCAGGGCGTGACGCAGCGCGTGCCGACGTTCTACAGCGACCTCAAGGCCGCCGGTGCCGTGGCTGTGTTCGAATCGAACTATTCGCAGTATCCGGGTGTGAACAAGATTTTCGGATCGCCGCGCAACGCCGCGTTACCCACGTTCGACGTGGGCTGCGAAGACTACGGCATGCTCTTTCGGCTCGCGCAGAACAAGCAGGGCCCGAAGGTGCGCCTGATGGCGGAATCCGAAGCGCTCGGCGACAAGCCGGTGTTCAATGTGGTCGCCGAGATCAAGGGCGCCACGAAGCCCGATGAATACGTCGTCTTGTCGGCGCACTTCGACAGCTGGGAAGGACACTCCGGCGCGACCGATAACGCCACGGGATCGATCACGATGATGGAAGCGCTGCGCATTCTGCACGCGGTGTATCCGAAACCGTCGCGCACCATTCTCGTGGGTCACTGGAGCGGTGAAGAACAGGGATTGAACGGGTCGGGCTCGTTCACGGCCGATCACCCCGAAGTCGTGAAGGGACTGCAGTTCGCCTTCAATCAGGACAACGGCACGGGCCGCGTGGTGAGCACGGGACCGGGACTGCATCCGGAGAACGGACCGCGCCTGGCGCAATACATGAGTCAGATGCCGTCGCAGCTCACGCAGTACATCCGTCTCTCGGGCCCGTCGGGCATTGGCGCCGGATCAGACGACGCATCATTCCGTTGCTGGGGCGCACCCGCGGTCGGACTCGGCGCGCTGAACTGGGACTACAGCAATAGCACGTGGCACACGAATCGCGACGCGTTCGACAAGATCATCGTCGATGATCTGAAGCACAACGCGACGCTCACCGCGATGTTCGTGTACCTCGCGAGCGAAGACGCCGAGAAGAGCTCGCGCGTGCTGGTGGATCCGATTCCCGGTGGCCGTCCGGGGCAGGTGATCACGGTGCCGAGTTGTGGGAAGCCGCTGCGGGATGCGACGCAGTATCGGCGGTAAGCCGGGCTTGGTGCCGGGGCGATAGACTCACGTGAGTTTGGGGTTGTGAGTGAAAGTGTGGAGTTTTGCGTTTTACCCAGCACTCCAAACTTTCACTCACAACTCGGAACCCACGTGAGTCTATTTCGAAGTCAAGCGACTTAAGGCCGCCCGCACCACCGCCCCGACATCCGCTCCACCGCCCGCATCCATCACCGCCCGCACCGCGCGATCGGCTTCGAGCTGGTTGTAGCCGAGCGCGATGAGCGCACGTATGGCGTCGTCGGCGACCGGGCTTGCAACGACACCCGCCGCCGTCGGCGCGGAGCCCACGGTGTCCATCTTGTCGGCCAGATCGAGGATGATCTGCTCGGCCTTCTTCCGACCCACGCGCGGGACGCGCATGAGCGTCGTGATGTCCTTCTCGCGCAGCGCACGCACCACGCGCTCCGGCGTAAGCGACGATAGGATGCCGAGCGCGAGGGCGGGGCCGACACCCTTGGCCACGAGCAGCCGCTGAAACACGGCGCGGTCGAAGCGATCGGAGAAGCCATACAAGTGCCAGGCGTCTTCGCGCACGGCGAGATGCGTGTGCAGCGTGACCGTCGCGCCTTCCTGCGGCAACGACTCGAAGACCGAGAGCGGAATGAGGCATTCGTAGCCCACACCGCCCGCCGTCAGGATTTCCACGCGATCGAGTTCGCGATGAACGAGCGTGCCGGAGACCAGTGCGATCATTTGACGAGCTTGGAGAGAGGGAGACGCATCGCCGGCAGCTCAGGGAGCTTCGCGCGCGATGACATGAGGCAGGCGCAGAGCGCGGCGGCCACGCCGTCGGCGGCGTCGGCGGGTTGCGGTGCACTCTTGAGGCGCAGGAGGCGCGCCACCATGAACTGCACCTGCTCCTTCGTGGCAGCGCCGGTACCGGTGATCGCCTTCTTGATTTCGGCCGGCGGGTACTCGCAGATCGTGAGGGCGGCCTTCTGCGCGGCAAGTAAAATCACGCCGCGCGCATGACCAAGCACGATCGTCGTACGCACATTCTTCGCGTAGAACACGTCTTCCACCGACATCGTATCGGGACGGTGCCGCGCGAGGACTTCCTCCACACCTTCGTGAATCTCCAGCAGGCGCTGGGGCAGCGGATCCTTGGCCGTGGTGCGGATGACACCACACTCCACGAGCGTGGCGATGCGGCCGTCAAAGGCGACCACACCGTACCCCGTCACGGCGGTGCCCGGATCGATCCCGAGCACCAGCGACGGGCTCACGCCTCGGCCATCGCGTCGTCGTCCATCTCGAAGTTCGCATCGACCTTCTGCACATCATCCAGCTCTTCAAGCGCTTCGAGCAACTTCATGAGTTGATCGGCCGCCGAGCCTTCCACCTTCACGGTGCTCTTGGGCACCCAGGCGAGTTCGGCGTCGGCCACTTTGTACTTCTTCGACTCGAGTCCTTCCTTCGTCGCGTGCAGAGCGCCCGGATCGGTGGTGATCGTGAACTCGGTATCGTCACGCACCACATCGTCGGCGCCGGCTTCGAGCGCGGCTTCGATCAGCGTGTCTTCGTGTACGCCCTCGGCGGAGACGGACATCTGTCCCTTGCGTTCGAAGAGGTACGCCACGGAGTTGCTGGAGCCCATGTTGCCATGGTTGCGCGAGAGTTTGTGCCGCACATCGGCCACGGTCCGCGTGGGGTTGTCGGTCACCGCCTGGATCATGATCGCGACGCCGCCCGGGCCGTAGGCTTCGTACAGCACTTCGACGTAGTCCACGCCTTCCAGTTCGCCCGTGCCTTTCTTGATGGCGCGGTCGATGTTGTCCTTGGGCATCGACACCGCCTTCGCGTTGTCGATGGCAGTGCGCAGGCGAGGATTACCGCCAGGATCACCCCCGCCCAGCTTGGCGGCCATGGTGATTTCGCGAATCAGCCGCGTGAACAGTGCGCCGCGCTTGTTGTCGGTCGCCGCCTTCGCGCGCTTGATCGTCTTCCATTTGCTATGTCCTGCCATCGCCCTGCCCCGTGAATGCGGATGGGTGTCATCAAACCGATGTGGGGAAAATAATGCTGAGCGGGCGCGGGATGTAGAAAAGCCCCCGGTCGTGCTCACGGCCGTGCTCACGGCCGTGGGCCATCGGCAAAGAGGCGCTACTCCTCCAGCACATCCTCGAACCGGCTGTACCGGCTGTCGAAATACAGATCGACGTAGCCCTTCGCCCCCTGCCGATTCTTCAGCAACAGCAACTCAGCCGCTCCCGAGACCCCGAGATCGGCCTCGTAGAGCTCCTCGCGATACAGTCCGAATACCAGATCGGCGTGGGTCCCGATCGCGCCGCCCACTCCGAAATCGGTGAGGCGGGGACGGCGATCGTGTCGCTCGCGGGCCAGCTGGGGGAGGTGGGTCAAAAGCAGCACGGCAACATGACGCTGCATGGCGAGTCGTTTCAGCGCGAGCACCGCAAAGCCCAGCGCTTCGTCATGTCCGGAGTCGCGATCCAGCAGGCACTCCAGCGGATCGACCACCACCAGCGTCGCCTCGGGCGTCGCCTCCACCGCGCGACCGATGGCGGCCAGTGTTCCCGTGGTGAGCGTTTCGATCACGGGGGCGCGGTCGCGTAGCGTGACAGCGGCGGTTGCCAGCCGAGCGCGTTCTGCCTCGGTGACCGCGCCGAGGCGCAACGATTCCAGCGACACCTTCGCACCCATCGCGAGCGCGCGCTCGTAGGCGCGTTCGGCCTGCATTTCACCCGTCAGCAACAACGCCCGGGGGGAGACGCGGAGGGCGATCGCGAGGCCCAGCGCCGAGCAGCCGGCGCTGTCGTCACCCCCGACGACGATCAGATCGCCGCGGCGGAAGCCACCGCCAATGGCGCGATCGATGGACGGGAAGCGCGTCGGGACGATCCCCGGATCGACCTCACCAGCGCTGGACGGGTCGAGACGCGCCACGACCCGGGTGAGCGGCGAGATGTCGGTGGGGTGCGTCATCCGCCGGCGAGCTTACGCGCGAGCGTCTCCAGTTCCTGTACAGATGGACCATCGAGGTGCGTGCCGGCGGCCGCGACGAGGCTACGGAGGGCGCCGGCGACCTGTAGCGCGGTGCCCGTGGTCGATTCCACGCAGCGCGCGAATGGCACGCGGGTGGTCGCCGGGAGCGCGAGTGAGGCCAGCCAGACCTTGGCCGCCGCCGCGCGCGTGACCCGTTCGCCGGGAGGGAGCGCGTCGCCGGTGGTCACGCCCTGCGCCAGCCGAGCGGTCATGAGCGCGGCCAAGGCCACCTCTCGTCCTCCCCCGAGTGGCAGGCGTCCGGCCAGCGACGCGAGAGCAGGGAAGGGGAAGCGAAGCGGTTCGAGCGCGTAGGGAAGGAATTCAGCGTACACGGTCCGAATGTAACGTGTCCGGCGGCGTCCGGTGCGTCCGTTCCAGCGAGGCCGACCGGCACGCGGGCACCGCCGCTGGACCGTAGTCCTGCTGCTCAGGTACCTTTCTCCGATGGCGCTGATGGCAAAAACAATTCTCTGGGTGGACGACGAAGCGGAGCTTCTCGAACCGCATCGACTCCTGCTCGGAGCGAAGGGCTATCATGTCGAGACGGCGACGAACGCCGACGACGCGCTCGAGCTGCTGCGGCGACGCCCCTACGACTTGGTGCTGCTCGATGAGCAGATGCCCGGCACCCGCGGCCTGGATGCCTACAAGGACATCCGCGAGATGCTGCCAACCATGCCCGTCGTCATGGTCACCAAGAGCGAAGAGGACGCCACGCTCAAGGAAGCGATCGGCGCGAACATTCGTGATTATCTCGTGAAGCCGATCACGCCGCGTCAGGTGCTGACGGTCATCACCCGCATCCTCGAAGGACCGCTCATCCGCTCGCAGGCACTGGCGCGCGCGTTCGTGGAGCGATTCCGCGCGATCGAGTCGGAACGATACGCAGGGCTCGATTGGCGCGGCTGGATCGAGCGCTTTGCGGAGCTCATGCAGTGGGACGTCGATCTGGCTGCGGCCGGCGAGCTGGGGCTGCACGAGTCGTTGCGCGGGCTGTATCCCGACATGCATCGCGAATTCGCCACGTTCATGCGTACCGAGTATCCGCGGTGGCTGCGTGAGCTCGAGGGTGATCGGCCGCCGCTCTCGGTCGACGTGGTCACGGAATTCGTGATGCCGGTGCTGGCCCGCGATCGGAAGGCGATTTTTGTGGTCATCGACTGTCTGCGCGTGGATCAGTGGCGCGTGCTTGAGCCGCTGCTGGCCCCGTTGTACGACGTGGAGACCACGCACTACTACTCGATTCTGCCCACCGCCACGCCGTACGCGCGCAATGCGCTGTTCAGCGGCCTGTTCCCGGGCGAAATCGCGGCACGCTTCCCCGACTGGTGGGGCGAGAAGGACGACGAAGCGCTCAACTTACATGAGCGCGATTTGCTGGTGGCCCACCTCGCGGAGCTCAAGGTACAGGCGCCCGTGCGCTATCACAAAATCACGACCGCCGCCGACTCGGACGATCTCGAGCGCCACTTGCCGGGCGCGATCGCCGGCGACGGCATACACGCCTTCGTGTTCAACTTCGTCGACATGCTCACGCATGGCCGCAGCGAGTCGATGATTCTGTTCGAAGTCGCGCGCGACGAAATCGCATTGCGGGCCATCACCAAGCAGTGGTTCGAGCGATCGTCGCTGTTCACGTTGCTCAAGGAAGCCTCGCGCCGAAATATCTCGGTGGTGATCACCAGCGATCACGGCGCACTGCACTGCAACTCACCGGCCACGGTGTTCGCCAAGCGCGATGCCACGGCCAACCTGCGCTACAAGTTCGGCGAGGATCTGCGGGCCGAACGTCCCGAGCAGGCGTTGCTGTTCACGAATCCCGACGACCTCCGATTGCCGCATCGCGGTCCGGGCACCAACACGCTGATGGC
>CAITQY010000389.1 GCA_903894655.1 uncultured Gemmatimonadota bacterium | reverse complement strand
GCGCCTTGTCGGCCTTGATCGGCATGAGATGCTCAATGGTTTTAAGCGTCTTCTCCGAGGCCGGATTGAGATACGTGATATGCAAGTCGAGATCGGCCATCATGAGGTTGATGGGCACGTTTTCCATCATCGACATGACGCGCTCGAGGCCCGCCTCTACCTTCAGCTTCTCGGTGATGACTTCCCACGTGATCTGCGGACCAACGTACGTGCCGTCGGTATCGTACACGGCGGTCGCGAGCAGGCTGAGCGTCTCGGGGCCGAGCTGAATGTTGGCCGTGTGCGGCATGTTACGCGGGTCACGCAGAATCCGGCGCTGCAGATCGGGATCCTTATGAAACACATCGATGCACTGCCCCATCATGTCGTCGACCCGAACCACCAAGTGCTCCTGGAGTGTGCGCAGGGTGCGCACCGATGCCGGGTTGATGTACGTGATTAACAGGTCCGTGTCGGCGGCGATGACGTTCGTGGGCACGTTTTCGAGCATGGCGTGACTGCGCGAATCCGCTGAGCTCTTCTTGATGGGGCGCACCGTGGCGGACGTCGAGGTCGCGCCGCGGCGCGGAGTGGCGATAGGCTTTACGGAAGTCGTCACGATCTGCTCCGAGAGAGGGGCCACCGCAGTGATGACCCTGGGAATGAGTGACTGGGGGACGCCCAGCGCTTCGAGTGTATCGGTGAGGTGCTTGGCCGCCCGCTTGACGTGCTCCATCGGGATGGGCAGCCGCGCACGGGCGTCCTTCATGCCTTTTTCTGCGTATTCCGCGGTACCGCCCAAAGCCTGTGTGAAGAACTGCGTGTGCTGTTTGCGTAGCGACCGCACGTTGGTGGTCGTGAAGAACGGTTTCAGCGTGGCATCGGCAAGCAGCCGTTGGTAGAACTGGTCAACCGTGGCGGCGATCGCGGCCGCTCCGCCCAACTGCTCGTAGAGCGTGGGTGCAGCGAGCTTTCTGGCTGCTACTGCCATGACACGTTCCGCGGCAGCACGGATGCGGTTGCATCGGCCGTGCGCACTGTGTTGGTCGCTACGCGTGGCGCAGCGGGCACCGCTGGCTTGTCGGCTACGACGAAGAAGGCCGTGGCGTAGTTCAGCAGGCGAAACGTCATGAACGTCATGCCGACGCGCTTGTGCGTAAGCCGCAGGCGGCCATTGCCGCGAAACAGGCCAAAGCCGAGTCCGAGCAGCGCTAGGTAGCACACGATCGTCGTGAGCGAGATCCCGGCATGTACCAGGACGATGGGCTTGATGCTCTTCACCACCGTTTCAACCGCATGGCGATTCAGCTCAATCCAGAGCACGAGACTCACGTCGGCGACGAAGCAGGCGATCATGATCGGCATATGGTACTGCGGATTCCGGCGACGGAACCAGAGGCCGACGCCGATGCCGATCAGAACGAGTGTCGAGAGAAAATGCAGCATGTCAGCTTGCCAACGCGAGAGTGAGTTCCGACGACGCCGTCTTGACGCTGTCGAGGATGAGGAGCAGTTGTCCGTTCAGTTTGTACACCCCTTTGATCAGCGCACGGGCATCGCCTTGCAGCGTATCCGGCGGCGGCTCGAAGGCCTCTTCGTTGACTTCGATCACATCACCGATCTCGTCCACGAGCAGACTGACCGCGCCGTCGTCTGTGCGCATCACGACATTCATGGGCTCTTGATCGGCGGGGCGTTCGGGAAGACCGAGCCGGCGACGAAGATCGATCGCGGTCACGATCTGTCCGCGCAGATTGATCAGGCCGCGCACAGCGTGTGGTGCGAGCGGCACCGGTGTCATTTCGAGGGTGCGCATCACTTCCTGCACCTTGTGTACATCGGTGCCGAGGTAGAGTGATCCGACCCAGAACGTGCAGTACTGCGTGCCATCAGCCATGGAGGGCGACCTCGCGGGTTTCGATTGCAGGAGACGTCGCCAGGAAGTCGTCCTCGACGTGGTGGATGAGGTGGCGGATGTCGAGAATGTCCGTGACCTTGTCCTGGATGACCGCGGAGCCGAGCACGGTGCCGGCGCGGCGTCGCCGCTGGACCTTCACCGTGCTTTCGACGATGTCGAGGATGCGGTCGACGACGAGGCCGACGTACTGGTCATCATGGGCGTAGACGATGACTTGCAGCATGTCGCCGTCCACGGCGTCCGACGTGACGCCATCGAGCACGTCACTGAGGCGCACGAGCGGCATGATGCGGTCGCGATACTGCACGACGTCGTAGCGGCCGGTGTGCTCCACGATATCGGGGGCAAACTCTTCCAGTCGGGCGATCTCGGAGAGGGGGAGAGCCATGCGGTGAATACCACCGAAGCCGAAAAGGAGCAGCGTTTGCGTTGGCTCACCGGCGCTCCGCTGATCGGTCCGCTGATCGGCGGCGTTGCGATCGCGATCGCCGGTCAGCACGCCGGCGCGCTGCGCGAGTCCGTGGACATCGAGAATGAGCGCCACTTTGCCGTCGCCCATGATCGTGGCACCGGCGAAGGTGGCGATGCCCTTGAGCTGTTTGCCGAGCGGCTTGACGACGATTTCCTCGGTGTCGTTGATCTGATCGACGACGAGCCCGAACGACATGCCGTCGGTTTGCAGCACGACGATGTTGAGCGGTTCGTCGACCGCGCCGTCTTCGTGCGGCCACGGCTTGCGACCGAGCCCCAGCGCATGGCTGAGATGCACCAGCGGTAACAGCTTTCCGCGCAGGCGATAGACGGGCGAGTCATAGATCATCTCGACGCGCTGCTTCGCCTCGTCATGTTCCATGCGGACGAGTTCGAGCAGGCTCACCTGCGGAATGGCGAAGCGCTCGCCGCCCGAGGTGATGATCAACCCCGGGATAATCGCCAGCGTGAGTGGAATCTTGATGCGCAGGGTAGTGCCCGCACCGATCGTGCTCGTGACATCGACGGTGCCACCGATCTTCTCGATGTTGGTCTTCACCACGTCCATGCCCACACCGCGGCCGGAGACGTTGGTGACCTTGGCCGCCGTCGAGAATCCCGCCGCGAAGATCAGATGCATCGCTTCGCGATCGCTGAGTCGCGCGGCCGCGTCGGCGGTGAGCAGTCCCTTCTCGACCGCCTTGTTGCGCAGTCGCGTGGGATCGATGCCCGCGCCGTCGTCGGTGATCTCGATGTTGACCTGACCGCCCTCGTGGAAGGCGCGCAACAGCAAGCGCCCTTCCGGGCTCTTGTCATTCACCACACGCTCACGTGGGGATTCGATGCCGTGGTCGATCGAGTTGCGCACGATGTGCGTCAGCGGATCCTTGATCGCCTCGATAATCGTCTTGTCGAGTTCTGTCTCCGCGCCTTCCATATGGATCGTGACCTGCTTGCCGCAGGTCACCGCCAAATCGCGGACGACGCGCGGGAACTTGCTCCAGACATTGCCGATCGGCTGCATCCGGGTCTTCATCACGCCTTCCTGCAGCTCGGACGTGATGAGATTGAGACGCTGCGTCGTGCTATTGAGCGCGCTGTCCGCGCTGGACGCGGTGCACTGGAGAATCTGGTTGCGGGCGAGCACGAGCTCGCCGACGAGGTTCATGAGCCGGTCGAGGAGCGCGACGTCAACGCGGATGTTGCCATCGCTCACGGTGCCGGCGCGCACGTCGTGCTGCGTTTCCAGGGCGTCCTTCACGGCCGTGGGTGTCGTGGCGCCGCGGGCCACGAGAATCTCGCCCACGCGCGGGCGCGCGGGCTCGTCTTGCTCCTGGACCGCGGCGGCCACGTCGGCGGCACTTGCCGTGCCCTGCCGCACGAGGATCTCGCCGAGCTTCGGTGTGGCAGGCAATGCGGCGCGCGCCTGCTCGAGCGCCTGCTCGAAGGCGTTACGGCCGGTGTCGGTGTCCGTGTCGGTGTCGGTGTCGGTCTCGTCGTCGGACGCATCGGGCGCCGCTGTACGCGCCACGGGAGCGGTCCCCGAGACGGGCCGCTCGACCAGTTCCACGAGCGTCGCGATGAGATCCGAATGATCGGTGTCGCCTTCCTGGCCGTGCGCCTCGATGTGCACCAGCATGCCGCGGATCGCGTCGTTCAGGCGCAGCAGGGCGGACGTGAGATCGGGCGTAATGCCGATCGATCCGTCGCGGACTTTCGACAAGAGATTCTCGCCCACGTGGGCGACGCTCTCGAGCTTACCGAACCCGAGGAATCCGCAGGTGCCCTTGATGGTGTGGACGCATCGGAACACCCGGCCGATCAACTCGGCGTTGCCACCGCACTGTTCGAGCTCGACGAGATCGAGGTCCAGCTGATCGAGCCCCTCGTAGCTTTCGACGAGGAACTCGGTGACGATCTCGTTGCCGTCGGTTGATTCGGACATACTGCACCCACTCCGGCTTGTGTCTCATGCGGTGTGGAGGCAGCGTCGCCCCGATGTTCGTTGTGTCGCTCGTGCACCTACCTCAACATCTTCAATTCTCGGCCCTGTTGACTGCAGACTTGAGCATGTTCGGACTTGCATTCCGAATTGGACCGCCATGTTCTCGTTACATCGGCCGTTGATCAGGCAAACCCGGACAGAATGCGAGGGTCGCCCTCACGTCGCACTACTTGAAACTCTGGACCAAGCTCGTGATGGTGAGCGTCCAGCCATCCACCAGGACGAAGAGCAATAGTTTGAAGGGCAAGGAAATCATGGCCGGCGGGAGCATCATCATGCCCATGCTCATGAGTACCGAGGCGACCACCGCATCGATGATGATGAACGGCAGGTAGATCGCGAAGCCGATCTGAAAGGCGGTGCGCAGCTCGCTGGCCACGAACGCCGACATCAACACATGCAGCGGGACGTCGTCGACCGTGTCGGGGCGCGGCATGCGGCTCATCTCGACAAAGGTCTTGAGATCCGATTCACGGGTCTGCCGCAGCATGAACTCGCGCATCGGTTGCACGCCGGTCTTCATCATCTCCACTTGCGATATCTTGCCTTCGAGCCACGGCTCGATGGCCTCACGATTCACCTGCGTGAGCGTCGGCGTCATCACGAAGCCGGTCAGCAGCAGTGCCATGCCGGCCAGCAGGTGGGCGGGCGGTGCGCTCTGGGTCCCCATCGCCTGCTTGAGGAAGTGCAGCACGATCAGGATGCGGGTGAACCCCGTCATCATCAGCAGCAACGTGGGGAGCAGCGTCAGCAGCCCCATCATGACGACGATACCGACGGTACCGTTCAGGCGTAGGCCACCGGTCTCGCCGTCGCCGCCGAGCTTCATATCCATCTGCGGCATCATGCGCATGATCGCGTCGTCGGTGCCGACCGGCGCCGGCGCGGCGGCCTGCGCGGTCAGTGCCGCGCCATTGTCGGCGCCCGGCGTTACCCCCAGCCGTGAGTGGCGGCTCTTTGGCTTCGCGGCGGCGCTGTTGGTGGCCGCGTCTGCCGCGGCGGCCTTCTGCACGAGATCCTGCGTGAGGCGCTGCAGCGAGGCCGGCGGCGTGAAATCGGGAGCAGCCGGTGCCGTAGGCGCGAGCGTAACGGCTGCGGCCGGGGCGCCCGGTAGCGCCGGCGCCGGTAGCGGAACGGGCGTGGCCGCGGCAACTGCCGGCGTGGCCGGACGCGGCGGCGCGCCCTGAGTGGCGGCCTGCGCGCTCAGCGACGTGGCGCCGAGCAGCAACATGGCGGCCGCGAACGAGGCGAGGCGCGCGGCGCCGCCGAGTGAGATGTTGAGCATCGCGCGGAAGTCCCGATCGGCCTGTTGCGTTGCGGCTTGCGGCGTGGTGATCTTCGGCGCGTAGGTGATGGCATCACCACGGCGCGTCGTCACCGCGGTGGTGAGAAACGCCGGCACTTCGCTCGGCTCGGCCGGCGAGAATGGTCGCACGAGCACCGGCGGCGCGCTCGGCGCCACAAACGCGGACTGGCGTGCGAGGTCGGCCTCCGCCATCGCGATCTGCACATTCGTCGCGTTGAGCGAACGACGAAAGATCGCGCCGAACTTGC
>CAITQY010000388.1 GCA_903894655.1 uncultured Gemmatimonadota bacterium | reverse complement strand
ATCTTTGTGGCGAACGTGTATCGCATGAAGCGCGAAGGGTTCGTACCCGATCGCGACATCATCATCGCGCTCACGGCCGACGAGGACAGCGGTCCGGCTAACGGGGTCGACTGGCTGCTCAAGAACCACAAGGAGCTGCTGGACGCCGCCCTGGTTATCAACGAGGGTGGTGGCGGCACGCTGCGCGATGGCAAGCCGCTGTTCAACAGCGTGCAGGCCACCGAAAAGATCACGACCAACTTCACGCTGCGCGTGACGAACAAGGGTGGGCACTCCTCGGTGCCGCGTGACGACAACGCCATCACGTCGCTCTCTGATGCCCTCGGAAAAGTAGGGCGCTACAAGTTCGCCATTCAGCTTAATGAAGTGACTCGCGCCTTCTTCTCGCAGACGGCCGCGCTGGAAGAGCCCGCGATGGGGAAGGGCATGAAGGCGCTAGTCGCGAACCCGGCCGACCCGGCGGCCATTGCCGTGGTCACGGCCGATCCCAAGTACAACTCGATGCTGCGCACCACCTGCGTCGCGACCGAACTCAAAGGCGGTCACGCCACGAACGCACTGCCGCAGCTGGCCGAGGCCAACGTCAATTGCCGCGTGTATCCTACGCAGACCGCGCCGCAGGTGCAGGCCGAGCTGGCGAAGGCGATTGGCGACACGACCGTGCAGGTGATTATCCGGTCGCAGCGACCGGCCTCGCCGCCGTCGGCGCTGCTGCCGGAGTTGATGCAGAATGTGGCGCGCATTACCAAAGAACTCTGGGGCGAGATGCCGATCATCCCCACCATGAGCACCGGTGCCACCGACTCGCGCTTCTTCCGTGCCCTCGGTGTGCCCGCCTTCGGTGTGTCGGGACTGTTCTCCGATCCCACGGTCGATGCGCGCGCGCACGGTCGCGACGAGCGCATGGGCATCAAGAGCTACTACGAAGGGCAGGAGTTCCTGTATCGCCTCACGAAGGCGCTGAGCGCCAACGTCGTCGCGCAGTAATGCAGCCTTCGTGATTCGTTTCGACACGTTGAGCGCCCGCTTTCGCGCCGACACCGGCCTTGGTGGCGGCGGCGCGGCGCTGGTGCTCACGCGTGGGCTCGAGCGCATCGGCTGGCGTTCGGTGCGTGAGCCGACACCGGAAGTGCTGGCGAGTTATCTGGTCATGCTCCTCGATGCCTGCGTGCACGAGCATCGCGACGTCGACGCGCTGGCGCATGGCATTGCCGCCGTGTTTCGCGATGCGGGGCCGAATCTTGACGGTGGGCTGCCACCGGTTGAGGCGTATCTCCCCGCCGCCGAGGAGTTGTTGCAGCATTACGTCAACAACGACCTGTCCGAACGCCCAACGCCGATCCCGTAAGGGATCGGCGTTGGTGGCGTTCACGCGCCAGTCCCCGGCTTCTGCGCGCGCACGAACGCCGCCATGAACTTGCCGTCGATCTCCTCGAGATGCGCGTCGATGTCCACCCCGCTCTCGGCGAGAAACTGACGGGCGTCTTCACTGCGATAAAAGCGGGTCGGTTCGACCGAGGCGTCCATGAAGCCGACGTCTGTGAGGAGGCGCGTGAATTCGGTCTCTTCGAGGGCGCCCGCCACGCAGCCCACCCACAACTCCATGCTGCGGCGCACCGCCGCGGGCACCTCGCCGCGAACCACCACGTCGCTGACCGCGAACCGTCCGCCTGGCTTCAGCACCCGGAACGCTTCGGCGAGCACCGTGCGCTTGTCGCCCGACAGGTTGATCACGCAGTTCGAGATGATCACGT
>CAITQY010000387.1 GCA_903894655.1 uncultured Gemmatimonadota bacterium | reverse complement strand
TCTGCTTATCCGTGTTGGTTCCGCGAAATCCGCGGCATCCGTGTTCTGCCCGTGAGCGATCGCGCCGTGCGCGTAACCATGCAGGGGTGCAACTTCCGATGCCTCCCTGCGTACCCAATGGACATGCGATTTCCCTCTTTCCTCGTCGCCGCCAGCACGCTTGTCCTGCTCGGCGCGCCCAACACCGTCGCCGCGCAGACGGATACCGCCCACGCCAGCGCCCCCCGTGCGCTCCGCGAGCTGTTGGCGGATGCCAGCAAACGGAACGTGCTCCCGCCGTCGCTGATCAGTTTCCGGTCGAACGTGGAGACGGAGATTTCGGTGCTGCTGCGGCGCGAAGAGGGGACCGAGGCGGTGGCGGCGGTGGAGCAGGTCGCGAGTACGCTCAAGTGGAATCGCACCGGCTTCTCCGACCAGCACATCGTCGGCTATCGCGCGCAGCAAACTGGCGCCAACGTCTCGCTGCTGTCGGTATTTCAGACAGGTTGGCTCAATCCCGTGTTGTACGGCAACCGCCTGCGCGTGCGCACCAACGCGTCGCGCCGCACACCGCCGCGCCGTGGTGGCCCGGATGGGGCCGATACGCTCCCCGCCGTGCATCCGCTCGCGGTCGATCGCGAGCGGTATTATCGGTACTCTGGGGGCGACACCATTGTGACCGTGCGCGCCGGCGATCGCGTGATTCCCATCGCGCACGTGCGCGTGCAACCGCGCACGGACGTCACGGGCTCGGTGGTACTGTTCGACGGCGAGATGGATCTCGACGCCTCGCGCGGCACGCTGGTGCGCTTGCGTGGCTATTTCGTGCGCGCCAACGCCCCCCGTCGCGGAATGATGGCCTCGTTGAGTGACGCGGTGGCATTCGTGGAATACGAAAACGGAGAACGCAACGGCGAGTACTGGCTGCCGGCCAAACAGCGCATCGAACTGCAGGCCACGTTCCCGGGATTGGGCGACGGTCGCGCCGTGGTCCGCATCGTATCGCGATTCTCGCAGATGCAGGTGAACGATACGGTGCTCGACGCCCGCACACTCGCGGCCGCGGACTCTCTGCGTGCGCGCGTGCGCCGTCGCCTCAGTTTCGCCGGCACCGATTCCCTAGGTCGTTACGGCGCCTGGCAAGCCGATGTCGGCGCCCTCTCGCTCGGTATGCACTCCGACGACTTCAACGACATCGGCCCCGACCGCTGGCGTTCTACCGGCGCGCCGCGACTCGATTACACGGTGCCGCGGGCCAGCGACGCGTTTCACTTCAATCGCGTAGAAGGTGTCTACACCGGAACGGGCCTGAAGTGGTCGCTGCGCGATCTCGCCCCGGGCGTGGTGGTGCGCGCCAATGCGGGCTGGGCGTGGAATGAAGGCACGGCGCGCGGCCGCCTCTCGGTGGAACGCACGCGCGGCAACAGCGCACTCGAAGTGCGCGCTGGTCGCTCGCTCGACAACACCAATGATTTCCGGGTGCCGCTCGATTCGGGCAACACCATGGCGGCGCTGTTCGCCTCGCAGGATCCGTACGACTATGTGGACCGTCGCAGCGCCACGATCGCCGCCGTGCGCACGACGGGCGCGCGACGAGTGCTGACGCGCGTGGAGTTCGGCGTGGCCGACGACCGCTATCGTCCCGCGTCGTATGTGCGCAGTCCATTCGGTGGCGACGCGTATCGCGAGAATCGCCGCCTTGATGAAGGCAGCTATCTGCGCACGGCGGCACTCATCGAATGGCATCCGGATTTCAGCGCGGAATTCGCCAAGTCCGGAGTGGGCGCACGCCTCGCGTACGAGCGCGGCGACGGCACGTTGCAGTGGCAGCGCGCTGAAATCCGCGCGACGGCGCGCAAGCCGTTCGGCCCGTTCGTGGCGTTGGCACGCGGTGACGTCGGCGCCGTATTCGGTTCACGCATCCCGCCGCAACAGCTGTTCGAGCTGGGCAAGTTCCAGAATCTGCCGGGCTACGACGACAAGGAGTTCGCCGGCTCACGCGCCGCGGTGCTGCGCGCCTCGCTGCAGTACACGAGCCCGTACTTTCGTCAGCCGATTCGCGCCGGGCGTTTCTTCTTGCCGGCGCTGGCCCCGGGTTTGAGTGTCGGCGTACAGAGTGGTTGGGCGGACGCCGTGACCAACGCGGCGCGCACGAGTATCGAACGACTCGGCGCGCCGATCGATTCCACGCTGCTGGCCAGTTGGGCACCGGTCGCACGCCCCACCGAAGGCATTCGCGCGTCGCTCACGGCGGGCTTACGTCTGTTCTCGGGGGGCGTGTTTGTCGGTGCCACGCGCAAAGTGGATCAGGCGGCGCCATGGAAAGCCCTGATCACGTTTGGACAGCAGTGGTGATTATGTGCTACGAACAGCTTGGCCGCGGATTGCACGGATGACCGCGGATGAGCACGTTGACTACGACGAGTGCTCGTCGCCCACGTCGTGTTCATCCGTGTGAGATCCGCGAAATCCGCGGTAAAGTCGTTGAGGTTCACGCGAATTCATCGGTATTCGACCCACTCGATCCATGTCGGCAAAACGCACCGTCGACCTGCACATCCGCCTCAAGCGGCACGCAGATAGCTCAGCGTCGCTCAGCTGTACAAGACGAGACGGGTCAGTCACGTGGCAGCGGCAGCACGGACCGACCGCACTCGTGATGCCCGCGCATGATCTCACGCACTTCGCGGTGGAGAGCACGCTCGGATTTCGCCGCGGCTTTTACGGGCTGCTGGCCGATGGTTGGGAGATCACCGACTTCGCGAAGCCATGGCCGCGTGGTCCGATCCCCAACGACGCGTTGGTAGTGGAGCTGATCGTAGGATTTCTCGACGCAGAACGACGGCAGGGTGAGGCGATGACCGCCGCCGCGTTTCAGACACAGGCGGAGCAGTACGTGGCGTCGCGACTGGCCGTGGGCAAGACGATGCCGGACGGGTTGCGTCCGCTCACCGACGACGAGCTGGCGCGCGTGCGCGCTCGACGGGATGATCTGCTGGCACGATGGGCTGATGTGCCCGTCGGTGGTGATCTAGACTTGGATTTCGAGGTTCCTCGCTGAGCCGCCGCCGATAACCGCGTTAGCTTAGAGGATGCGCACTCATCTCCTCGATTCGCGCCAGGGCTTCGCCGGCGACGATCTGATCTTCACGCTCAACACGGCCGCCCAGCAACGGGCGGCCACGGGAGCGCCGGTTATCAACGCCACCGGTGGGGCCT
>CAITQY010000386.1 GCA_903894655.1 uncultured Gemmatimonadota bacterium | reverse complement strand
TCTCCTCGAGAATGACCGACGCTTCGGCGAGGCTCAAGCCGGCACCGCCGTACTCCTGCGGAATGAGCGCGGCCAGCCAACCGGCTTTCGTGAGCGCGTCGACGAAGGCCTCGGGGTACGCGCGTTCATGGTCGATCTGCCGATGGTATTCGTCGGGGAACTCGGCGCAGAGCGAGCGCACGGCGTCGCGGATTTCCTGAAAGTCGGTGTCGTGATTCATGGAGTGACGTTACGCGATGGTGGCGGTGGCCTGCACCGCGATCTGTCCGTTGGGGTCGGCGGCCCACAGGCTGAACTGCGTGGCGCTGTCGGCGCGGCCGTTCACGGTGAAGGGCGCCGTGTGAAACAACGGGCGCTGCGCCTTGAAGCGAAAGGTGCGCACGACCGCGTCGGGGCGCTCGCGACGCAGCAGGTCGATCAGGAGCGTGGCCACCAGCGGACCGTGCACCACCAAGCCGGGGTACCCTTCCACCCCCGTGGCGTACGGCTGATCGTAGTGGATGCGATGCCCGTTGAAGGTGAGCGCCGAGTAGCGAAAGAGCAGCACCGGATCGGGGGTGATCACGCGACTGAATTCCGCCACGCCCACGTCGGTGGGCGGCAACGCGGATGCCGCTTGCGGCCCCTGCCCCGAGGTGGGCGCGTCGCGGTACACGATGTCGTGTGTCTCGTGAATCGCCACGCCGCGCGGTGTGCGGATCTCGTGCTGTACGGTCACGAACACCAGTCGCCCGGCGGCGCCCGTCTTTTCCGTGATGTCGACAATGCGCGAGACGCGCTGAACTGGCTCGCCCACGCGCGGCGCGTGTTCGAACGTGATTCGGCTGCCCGCCCACATGCGACGTGGCAGCCCAACCGGCGGCAGAAAGCCCCCGAGCGTGGGGTGTCCATCGGGCCCGATGTCTCGCGCGAGCGGTCGCGGTAAAAAGAAGAGCCAGTGCCAGAGCGGCGGTAGCGCGTCGCCATCGCATGGCTCCGCGTCATCGCGATCGAGCGTAGCAGACATCGCGGCCAGCGGTGCCGCGGTGATCTGATCGTCCCGAATCTGCTCGCGACCAATCCAGTCGCGCACGTTCGTACTTAACTCGCTCACACGTCCTCCGCGCTGGGTATGCGCATGATCATACCACGCCGGCGGCGCGTAACGCTGCAATGCGCGCGGCGTCGCAGCCGAGCTCCGCGAGCAGCGTGTCCGTATGCTGGCCCAGTGCCGGCACGGCGTCCATGCGCGGCTCGTACCGGTTGTTGTGCGCCGGCGGGAGCAGCGCGGGCACCGGGCCGGCGGGGGTGTTTACGGACGTCCAGCGCGCGCGCCGCCAGCTGCGGGTGCTGCCACAGATCGGCCGGACTATTCACGCGGGCCGTGGCGATGCCGGCGGCTTCGAGTCGTGCCTGCGCTTGGTCGGCGGTAAGGTTGGCGAAGCAGGCCGTGATTTTTTCATCGAGGGCCGCGCGATGTTGCACGCGTGCACTGTTATTCGCGAAGCGCACATCGTTGGCGAGCGCGGGCTCCTGCAGCACCTCCGTGCAAAACCGCGGCCACTCGCGGTCGTTCTGCACGCCGAGCAACAGCCGCTGCCCATCGCCAGCCAGTGCCGGACCGTAGGGCGCAATGCTCGGATGCGAGGCGCCCGTGCGCGGCGCGGGTGCCTGCCCGTCGTGCGTGAAGTACATCGGATTCCCCATCCACTCGGCCAGCGTTTCCAGCATCGACACGTCCACCCGTGATCCCTGCCCGGTGCGTCCGCGCAGCAGGAGCGCGTTGAGGATGCCCGCATAAGCATACATGCCGGCACTGACGTCAGCCGCCGAGAAGCCGGCGCGCGCCATCACGTCGCCGTCGCCCGTAGCGGCCACCAGACCGGCCTCGGCCTGCACCAACAGATCGTACGCCTTGCGGTCCCGATACGGCCCCGAGTCACCGTAGCCCGAGATATCGCACACGATCAGCGACGGATAGCGCGCGTGCAGCGCTTCGAACGACAGTCCGAGCCGAGCGGCCGCCCCCGGTGCCAGGTTTTGCACCACGACATCCGTGCGGGCGAGCAGACCGTCCATCAGCGCGACGGCCTCAGGATGCTTCACATCGAGCGTGAGGCTTTCCTTGGAACGGTTCGCCCACACGAAATACGAAGACTGTCCCCGGACGCGCGTATCGTAGTTGCGGGCGAAGTCGCCCACGAGCGGACGCTCGATCTTGATGACGCGCGCGCCTTGATCGGCTAGGTGGCGCGTGCAGACTGGCGCGGCGACGGCGTGCTCCAGTGCCAGCACGGTGATGCCATCCAATGGGCGTAGCGACATAACGAGGAGCCTCGGATGAGCAGCGTGGGTGGTCGCGCGAACCGGCCAGCGCGCGGAAGCGATCTTCTGGCGCATATCGAGACTGCGCGGTTTGTACGAGCCTATTTGCGTCCCACAGTTGGTCGGACTAGCTGATGGGCAGATCAGCCGGTTGCGCAACGACCCCGCCCAGTGCGCCACGGTGTTCGTGCGTATGGGCCCAGTCGTCCTCGGAGTGCGGCAGAAAGAACGATCCCGTGCGACGATCTAGCAACAGCGCGCCCGGCTCACGCTGCACGTTGGCCGCAAAGAACGTATCCGGGATTCTTCTCGACCACGGCCCACACCAAGGCGGGAAACGGAAGAATGTGCGCATCGGCGAAGATCGCATCGACAACATCGCGCGGCTCGCGGCGGTTCGCGAGCGCCACCAGCTTGTTGATCGCGAGGTCGATGGGGTGGAGCATGACACCACCGCCGGGAACGTGTACGAGCGGAAGAAAGCGCCAGGCCGACTCATGCGCCCAGTCCAGGATCGTGGTGCCAAGCGACCCCGTGGGATATGGCGGAGAGCGCCAAGAGCAGGGATACCGACCCCGACCACTTGACGAGCTTTCCGTCATTTGTCATCTTAAATGACGACAATGCAGACACCTCAACTGCCACGTACACTGGACTTGGCATCCTTGATGGCACGCAAGTCCCACTTCTTGCTGGGACCGCGCCAGACCGGGAAGACCACGCTCATCCGCGACGCGTTGCCGGGGGTTCGTTCCTACGATCTGCTCGACAGCCGCGTATTCCTCGAGCTGAGCCGCTCACCGCAGCGACTCGCTGAAGAGCTCGACGACACCACGCGGATCGTCGCCATCGATGAAATTCAGCGACTGCCCGAGCTGCTCAACGAGGTGCATCGCCTCATTGAATCTCGTGGCATTCACTTCCTCCTCACCGGCTCCAGCGCGCGCGGCCTTCGCCGAGGCGGCGTGAACTTGCTCGGTGGCCGCGCACGCACCAAGTACCTGCATCCGCTGACGCGCAGCGAATTGGGGGCGCACTTCGACCTCGCGCGTGCCGTCGAGCGTGGCACCATACCGAGCATCTATTTCTCCGATGATCCAGCGGCAGATCTGGACGCGTATGCCGGTACCTACCTGAGCCAGGAAGTCATCGCCGAAGGCGCCACGCGAAATGCGCCGGCGTTCAGCCGATTTCTTCGCGTCGCCGCGCTCTGCAACGGCCAGATTGTCAACTTCACCAACATTGCAAATGATGCGCAGGTGCCACGCACGACGGTGTACGAGTACTTCGAGATTCTCAAGGACACGCTGATCATCCGCGAACTGCCCGCGTGGCAACAGTCCACACGTCGTAAGCCGATCACGTCGTCCAAGTACTACTTCTTCGACGTTGGCGTGGCATCGAAACTCCAAGGTCGCACGATCAAGGCGGAGACGCCGGAATTCGGTGCAGGTTTTGAGGCGTATGTCATGCACGAATTGACAGCGTACGCCGACTACCAATCTGCCGACGACATTCGATACTGGCGTTCCACGTCAGGGTTTGAGGTGGATTTCATTCTTGGTGATCACACGGCCATCGAAATCAAAGCGACCCGCACCGTCACCAACGATCACCTGAAAGGGCTCAAAGCCCTCGCTGAGGAACAGCGCTTTCAACGCTACATCTGCGTGGCGATGGTGGATCGTCCGCGAACAGTCAACGGCATCACTGTCATGCCGTGGCGTCACTTTTTCGATGCACTCTGGGCGGGCGAGTATCGCTAATGCGCTCGTGGCCGAGCATCTCACCGCCGCGCCCTGGCATGTTGGTTGGGTTCCGTTGCGCCACGAGGCATCCCGAGGCAACATCTATCATGCATGGCCTCATGCCTCGCCGCTTCCCTCTCCGCCGTTCCCTCCCGCATGCCTCGCGCCAATCCATCTCCTGGACGCCTCCTCCTGCAGAACTGGGAGCGACTGTCGGGTCTGCCGTTCGGCAAGCGCCTGTTCAGCTGGGCGGTGGGACGCACCGCGCCCTATACCGGATCGGTGGGCGGGGTCTTCACCGACGTCCGCCCCGGCTTCGCCCGCGTGGAGCTACGCGATCGGAAGGCGGTGCGAAATCACCTGGCCTCCATCCATGCGGTGGCGCTGGTGAATCTGGCCGAGATGACGAGTGGCGTGGCGCTCATGACGGCGTTACCGCCGGGCGTCCGTGGTATCGTGACGGGCCTCCAGATCGAGTACCTGAAGAAGGCACGGGGCACGCTGGTGTGCACCACCACGGCGCAGGCGCCGACCACCGTGAGTGCGCCGATCACGCACGAGGTGCAGGCGGACATCGTGAATGCCGAGGGGGTACTCGTGGCGCGGTGCCTGGTGCACT
>CAITQY010000385.1 GCA_903894655.1 uncultured Gemmatimonadota bacterium | reverse complement strand
GTGTGGCACTGGGTCTTTCCGATCAACAAGAGCATCTGGTCCAGCTCGTACGTGCTCTTCACCGCGGGCATGGGCGCCGTCTCACTCGCCACCTGTATGTGGATCATCGACGTGATGCAGTGGCGACGTTGGACGTTGCCGTTCGTGATATACGGAACCAACCCGATGCTCGCCTTTCTCGGGTCAGGATTGATGGCGCGCATGATCTCATCACTCTGGACCTGGGAAGCAGCGGCCGGCCGTCGGATCTCCGCGCAGGGATTCGTGTTCAACACCTTGTACGCGTCGTGGCTTCCGCCGCGGGAAGCGTCGTTCGCGTACGCCCTCAGCTTTGTCGCCCTCTGGTTTCTGATACTCTGGGGCGCCTGGAAGCGAGGGTTCGTCCTCAAGGTCTGACGATGACGCCTTTCCGGCTCACCAGTACCGTTCGTCGCCGTTCGCTCGCGCTCCTGGCGGGTCTGCTCCTGTTCGCGCCCAATCCGGCCGTCAGGGCGGAATCCGCCAACGCAGTATCCGCGACGGCGGTGATGGTGCGCACGCTGCAGCCACGTCCGACGCAGCAAGCCAAGCGTCCGACGCCTAAGAAGAAGACCCCCGTGAAGCGCAGTTCCCGCGCGAAACGCGCGGGGCGCACCCGCGCGCCCATCGTCCCGGTGCTGCGCTTCACATCCCCGCGCAGCGAAGCCGCACTCACCAGTGATCTCACGACGCTGTTGAGCAGTCGCACGCGCAACGGCGAGTGGGGGGCCGTGGTCGTCAGTATCACGCGCGGCGATACCCTGTTCGCGCACGGCGCCGACAGCAAGATGGTGCCGGCCAGCACGATGAAGCTGTTCACCTCCGCCATCGCGTTCGAGAAGCTTGGCCCCGAGCACACCTTCAGTACCGATGTGCTCCGCGACGGGCCGTTGGAGGCCGATGGCGTGGTCCACGGCAATCTCGTGCTCCGCGGCGACGGCGATCCTGCCCTGTCGCCTCGCTTCGTGCGCGGTGGCCCTGACGCCTCAATGACGATGCTGGCGCGCTTTGTGGCCGGGGCCGGCATCAAGCGGGTGACGGGCGATCTGGTGGCCGACGCCTCGGCGCTCGAGATGCGCGGTATCCCGGAAGGCTGGCTCACCCGGTATGCCGGTGCGGGCTACGCGGCGCCGTTTTCGGCGCTGACGCTCAACGAGAACATCGTGATTGTGGGTGTCACCGCCGGAGGCGTTGGCGGCGCGGGCAAGGTCTTTCTCGAGCCGGACACGCGGGGGCTCACGATCACCAATACGGTGCGCACGGTGGCTGGCAGCCGTTCGCGTATCAGCGCGCATCGCGCAGGCAATGATCGCGTGATAGTCTCGGGCACGATCGGCGCGCGCGCGGGCACGGTGCGCTATCAAATGGTGGTCGGCGACCCCGCCACCTTCACCGGTGGAGCCTTCCGAGCGGCGCTGGAAGCGCAGGGCATACTGGTTGATGGCGCGCTGCGCGTGGGGCGCACGCCGGAGAACGCGACGCTGGTCACCAGCTTGCCGTCGCCGC
>CAITQY010000384.1 GCA_903894655.1 uncultured Gemmatimonadota bacterium | reverse complement strand
GGTCTTCGGTGGCCTTCGCAGCGCGACCCTTGGCCTGATCGGCCACTTCCAGCAGCCGCTCGGTGGCATCGTCTCGACGAGCCAACACAACGTCTTCCACGCGTTCGCGCAGGTCGAGCGGAATATCTTCGTACGGGATGAGCTGACCAGCATTCACGATGCCCATATCCATGCCGGCGCGGATGGCATGGTACAGGAACACCGCGTGCATCGCTTCACGCAGCGGATTGTTGCCGCGGAACGAGAACGACATGTTGCTCACGCCGCCGGAAATCTTCGCGAACGGTAACGTGCGCTTGATTTCGCTGGTGGCCTCGAAATAGTCGAGCGCATAACGCGCATGCTCTTCGATGCCGGTGCCGATGGCGAAGATGTTCGGATCGAAGATGATGTCCTGCGGCGGGAAGCCTACCTGCTCGGTGAGAATCTTGTAGGCCCGCGTACAGATTTCGACCTTCCGCGCGGCGGTGTCGGCTTGGCCCCGCTCGTCGAACGCCATCACGATCACGGCAGCGCCGTAGCGGCGCACCAGACGCGCCTGCCGCAGGAACTCGGCTTCGCCTTCCTTGAGCGAGATCGAGTTCACCACGCCCTTACCCTGCAGGCACTTGAGGCCGGCCTCGATCACGCTCCACTTGCTGGAATCCACCATCACCGGCACCCGCGAGATGTCGGGCTCCGACGCCATGAGGTTGAGGAAGGTGACCATCGCCTTCTCGGCGTCGAGCAGCCCCTCGTCCATGTTGATGTCGATGATCTGGGCGCCGCTGTCCACCTGCTGGCGCGCCACGACCAGCGCATCGCTGTAGTTCCCGTCAAGAATGAGTTTGGCGAACTTGGCCGAGCCGGTCACGTTGGTGCGCTCGCCCACGTTCACGAAGTTCGTGTCGGGGCCGACGTTCATGGGCTCCAGCCCCGACAGCCGCAGCAGTGGTGCCACCTCGGGAAGACGGCGCGGCGCGACCCCTTCCACTGCCTTGGCAATGGCCGCGATGTGCGCCGGCGTGGTGCCACAGCAGCCGCCTACGATGTTCAGCAGCCCGCTCCGGGCCCATTCGCCGATCTGCTCGGCCATGATCTCCGGCGACTCGTCGTAGCCGCCGAAGGCATTGGGGAGGCCGGCGTTGGGGTGGGCGCTCACGTGCGTGTCGGCGATGCGCGAGAGCTCCGATACGTAGGCGCGCAGCTGGGCGGCGCCGAGCGCGCAATTGAGGCCGATCGAGATGGGTTTGATGTGGGACATGGAGGTCCAGAAGGCCTCCGTGGTCTGTCCCGATAGGGTACGGCCGCTGGCGTCGGTGATGGTGCCGGAGATCATGACCGGCACGCGCACGCCCGACTGCTCGAAATACGACTCGATCGCGAACAGCGCCGCCTTGGCGTTCAGCGTATCGAAGATCGTTTCGACCATCAGGATGTCGGCGCCACCGTCCAGCAGCCCCTTCGCGGCCTCGGTGTAGGCGGCCACCAACTGGTCGAAGGTGACATTACGGGCGCCCGGGTTCTCCACTTCGGGGGAGAGCGAGGCGGTGCGGTTGGTGGGGCCAAGCACGCCGGCCACAAACCTGGGCTTGGCGGGGTTGGCGGCCTCGAACTCGTCGGCCAGGGCGCGGGCCAAGCTGGCGGCGGCGACGTTGATCTCGTAGGCC
>CAITQY010000383.1 GCA_903894655.1 uncultured Gemmatimonadota bacterium | reverse complement strand
GCCCTTGCCCGTCGTCTTGCCTCCTCTGGCACGCCGCTCTTCCTCACGGCGCGTCGCGAGGACCCCTTGGCGGCGCTGGCCGCTGAGCTCGGGGCTGCGTACGCCACCAGCGACGCCACCGACTGGACCGAGATCGACCGCGTGGCCGACCTGGCGCGTGAGCGCTTCGGCCGCATCGGCGGCATGACGAACTGCGTGGGCTCGCTGCTCCTCAAGCCGGCGCACCTTACCAAGTTCGAGGAGTTTCAGCAGACGATCGCGCAAAATCTCACGAGCGCATTCGGTGTCGTCCGCGCCGCGGCCCGCGTGATGCCCGATGGGGGCGCGGTCGTGCTGTGCAGCACCGCCGCCTCGCGCATCGGACTGTCGAATCACGAAACCATCGCGGCGGCCAAAGGCGGTGTGAACGGCCTCGTGCTTTCGGCGGCCGCCACCTACGCGTCGCGCGGACTCCGCGTGAATGCCGTGGCCCCGGGGCTGGTCGAGACGCCACTCACGGCGCGCATCACCGGCTCGGCGCCCGCCGTGCAAGCCTCACAATCCATGCACGCCCTCGGCCGCATCGGTCAGCCGGACGACGTAGCCAGCCTCATGGCGTGGCTACTCGGCCCCGATGCCACGTGGGTGACCGGGCAACTGTACGGCGTGGACGGTGGCTTGGGCACGGTGCGTTCGAAGTAGCGCCGTCAGTCCTGTTCGGCGAGCTCCTCGCGGAGCTTCACGTAGCTCTCGTATCGTCCTCTGCCGACGGTGCCAAGGCGAATTGCTTCCTTGATCGCACACTCCGGTTCCACCGTGTGCGTACAATCGGCGAAGCGACAGTCGTGGATAAGCGGGCGGAACTCCGGGAAGCACTGGGCGATTTCGCGCGCGTCGATACCCCAGAGCCCGACCTCGCGCAATCCGGGCGTGTCGGCCACGAAGCCACCGCCCGGCAGCGGATGCAACATCGCCCCGACGGTGGTGTGCCGACCCTTGTTCACGCTATCGCTGATCTCGGCCGTTCGCAGATCGAGCCCCGGAAACAATCGGTTCATCAACGACGACTTGCCAACGCCGGACGGTCCGGTCAGCGCCGAATCCTTTCCCGCCACTTCGTCGCGCAGATCCTCGAGTCCTTCGCCGGTGACCACGCTGACGAGGTGCAGCGGATAGCCCGCCTTTACGAACTCGTCGAAGCGTTCGCGGATCGTACTCGGGTCGACCAGGTCGATCTTGTTGATGATGATCCGCGCGGCGAGTCCATTCGCTTCGGCGATCACGAGAAAGCGGTCGAGCATGCGCGGGTGCGGCTCGGGGCGTGCAGCCGCGAACACCACCAGCACCTGATCGAGATTGGCCACGATGATGCGCTCCCCGCGCGCGCCAGCCGGCGCACGTCGCGCGAGCTTGCTGCGCCGCGGATGAATGCGGTCGATCGCCCACGAATCGCTGTCCGCCACACGGTCGATCGTGACGCGATCGCCGACGGCGAGCTTGAGGGAACCGTGCGCTTCGTGCTTCAGCCGCCCGCGGAGCGAGACGTCGAACAACACGCCATCGTCGGTGCGCACCTGCCAGATGCCGCCGGTGCCCTGCATGACCACGCCATCAAGGGTCCCATCGGTCACGGCGTCTGGCCCCGGATCAACCCGTCGAGCGTGGCCTTGACCGTCCCGAGCGCCATGCTGCCCAGCTGATGGCGCACGACGGCTTCGCTGGCACCGGTGATGAGGAAACCGGTTTCGAGATGTCCCTGCACTTCCGGTTCACCGAAACCCCATTTGACGAACATCAGGTACGCACCCCAAGGCGCCGAGCGGTCGCCGGTTGTATCGGTAAGGATGTCCGCGGAGTACGCGTGGCCATCCACGCCTTCGAAGGCGGCAGGACGCTTGTGGACGGCCATGTAGCCGCCCAGCGTACGCTCGTCTCCCGCGTCATGATCGGCGGGAAGGTGGTGTCCGTGATGTTCGGTCAGCGGGAGAGTGACTCTTTCACGATGTTGCCGGCCATGAACGCAATGTTGGCGGGGCGTTCGGCCAGGCGCCGCATGAGATAGGGATACCACTGGCTGCCGAACGGCACGTACACGCGGATGCGGTACCCTTCCTTCACGATCTGCTCCTGCAGATCGCGCCGCACCCCGTAGAGCATCTGAAATTCGAAGCGATCGGACGCGATGCCGCGTTCTTTCGCGAAGCGCTTGGCCTCGTTGATAATCACTTCGTCGTGCGTGGCGATGCCAGGATAGTTACCGTGCTCCATCAAGCGATGCATGGCTTCGACGTAATTGCGATCGACATCGGCCTTGTCGGGAAACGCCACCGTGGCCGGCTCCAGATACGCCCCCTTACAGATCCGCACGCGGCACTTCAGGCGGTTGGCCCGTTCCACGTCATCGAGTGTGCGACGCAACGCGCTTTGCAGCACCACGCCGACGTTCTCCGGATAGTCTGGATAGAGTGTCTGCTCGAAGGTGTCGAGGGTACGATCGGTGTACGCGCTCGACTCCATGTCGAGACGCACGAAGCTCTTGTACTGCTTCGCGCGATCGAGCACCTGGCGAACGACGTCCAGACCGAGTGCGTCGGAAATGTCCTGCCCCAGCGCGGTGAGCTTCACCGACACATTGGCCTGCAGCTTCTTCTGCTCGATGCGGTCGAGAATTTCGAGATACTGCCGTCCGGTGTCCCGGGCTTCGGCTTCACTCGACACCGACTCGCCGAGCAAATCGAGGGAGGCGGTAATGCCCTTGGCGTTGAGTTGCTCGACGGCGGCAAGGGCGGTCGCGATGGTTTCGCCCGCCACGAATCGCGACGCCATCTTGCGCGCGAAACCGACATTCTTGACGAAATCGAAAATGCGCTGTTGGCGCGACAGGTACAGGAGGGAGGAACGAAGCATTTCGGAGCGGAGACGCGGAGTTCAGCAGGGAGGGATCGCGCGTGACCGACGGGAACACCGCCGGGACGTCACCGAACGACAGCAGGAATATACCCACGTGCCCGACCCTCGTGCGCCGACGAGCGTGGGTCAGGGATGGAATCGGGCGCCGGAGGCGGCCTTGGCACGCAGGAGGGCGGCGGGTTCGTACCGTCCCGGATAGCGGGCATTGAGCGCCTCCAGCTGGGCCACGGCGGTCGCCGCGCCGAGCGCATCGAGGAATCGGAAGGGTCCACCACGGAACGGCGGGAATCCGATGCCAAACACCGCGCCGATATCGCCGTCGCGCGGTGAACGGATAATGCCGTCTTCCAAGCAGCGCACGGCTTCGTTCAGCATCGGCAGCACGGTGCGCCGCTGCATCTCCTCGGCCGCTACCGCTCGGCGCGATCCCGTGGCTGGCGTGAGGGCGTACACCCCCTGATCCACGCCCTGTCGCTTGCCCTGGCCGTCGTAGCGATAGAAGCCGCGCTTCGACTTCCGCCCTAGTCGACCACTCTCGATCACGCGCTGCAGCGTAGCCGACGGACGCATGCGATCGCCAAACGCCGCCGCCATAATTGGGCCCGACTTGCCGGCGATATCGAGACCGACTTCATCGAGCAGTGTGATCGGACCTACCGGAAAGCCAAAGGCGACCAGAGCCTCATCGACCGCGTCGATCGACGCGCCCTCGTCGAGCAACTTGCCGCTCTCGTTGAGATACGGCGCGAGAATGCGGTTCACGTAAAACCCCGGTCCGTCGCGCACCACGATCACCGTCTTGCCGATCTGCTTGCCGTAGGCGACCACGGTGGCCGTGGTCTGCGCGCTCGTCTCGGGTGTCACGATGACCTCGAGCAGCGGCATCTTGTGGACGGGCGAGAAGAAGTGCATGCCCACGACCTGCTCCGGACGCACCGCCGCCGCCGCGATATCGCGAATCGGGATCGTACTCGTGTTCGACGCGAAGATGGCCGTCGGTGCCACCGCCTGCACCTCGCGCAACACCGCATGCTTCACCGCGAGGTCCTCGAACACCGCTTCGATCACGAGGTCGACGTTCGCAAAGCCGCTGTAGTCGACAGTGCCACCCACCAGCGAGAGGGTGTCGTCCATCTGCAATCGCGTGAGCTGCCGCCGCTTCACGCGCTCGCGCAGCACCTCGCGCACCGCGCGCCAGCCCGCCGCCACGCGATCGAGCGACGCATCCTTCATTCGCACGAGCGTGCCCGCCTGCACCGCCACCGTGGCAATGCCGGCCCCCATGAAGCCGGCACCGAGCACGCCGATCTTGCGCACACGCACGGGATCGGCGGTCACACCATTGGGGAGTCCGGTGTCCTTCTTGAGCGCCGTCGTAGCGAAGAAGATCGACACCAACTCGCGGCTCACCTCGCTCACGGCGAGTTGACCAAAACTCCGCGCTTCTTCGAGAAGGCCCGTCTCCGGCCCATGCAGAAACCCGGCTTGGATCGCCTCGAGCGCCGCCAGCGGTGCGGGATACTGTCCGCGCGTCTTCTTGAGCACCGTGGCACGCGCCTGCCGGAACACGATCGTGCGACCGAGCGCGTTGTCCTCCAGCAGCACGTCCCGCACACCGCGCGCGCGCGCCCGAACCGGCGTGGCCTCTCCACGAGCCAACGCGTGCACGCGTTTGGCTGCGACCTCGTACAGAACCGACGGATGCACCAGCTCGTGCACGAGCCCCATTTGCCACGCCTTTCTGGCCCGGATGTTCCGGCCGGTCAGGACCATGTCGAGCGCGGCTTGTAACCCCACCGTGCGCGGTAAGCGCTGCGTGCCACCGGCGCCCGGCAGCAATCCAAGCTGCACTTCCGGCAGGGCCAGCACGGTTTTCGGATGATCGGTCGCAATGCGGTAGCGACAGGCCAGCGCGATCTCCAGACCGCCGCCCAGCGCTGCGCCATGTATCGCCGCAATGAAGGGCTTGGGCATTGCCGCCAGACGATTCAACAGCTGCTGACCGACACGCGACAGCGCTTCGGCTGCTTCGGGCGTCGTGACACGCCGCAACTCCTCGATGTCGGCACCGGCAATCCAGGTGTCGGGCTTGCCGCTCACCAGCATCGCGCCCACGATCGAGGCATCCTGCTCGATGCGCGCGAAGATCTGCTCGAACACCGGCCCCACGCGCGTGTTCAACGTGTTCACCGGCGAGTGGGGCTGGTCGTAGCGAATCGTCGCCACGCCATCGTGCACCGACAGCGACACGCCGGTAACGGCGTCTTCCATCAACAGGTCAGTCATGCGCGCTCCACGATCATGGCGTGACCCATCCCGCCGGCGGCGCACACGGTGAGCATGCCGAACTGCTTGCCACGGCGCGCCAGCTCGTTGCATAGCGTGGTCAGCACGCGGGCGCCCGTGGCCCCGAACGGATGACCGATGGATAGCGAGCCGCCCATCACGTTGAGCTTTTCGAAGTCAACGTCACCCACTGGCTTACTCAACCCGGCGCGCGCCGCCCACGTCTTCGACGCCAATCCCTGAATGTTGCTCAGCACCTGCGCCGCGAACGCTTCGTGCATCTCGATGAGATCGATGTCGCCGAGCGTGAGGCCCGCCCGCGCCAGCGCGATCGGCGCGGCCAGCACCGGTGCCTGCAACAGCTGTTCGGCCGGGTCCACGGCCGCGTACGCATACGACCGGATGTACGCGAGCGGCGTGTAGCCCAGCGCCTTAGCCCGCTCCTCGGACATGAGCAATACCGCCGCCCCGCCATCAGTGAGCGGCGACGCATTGCCCGCCGTGACGCTGCCGTACTGGCGGTCGAACACCGGCTTGAGCGCCGAGAGCTGCTCGTAGGTGGAATCGCGTCGCACGCCGTTGTCGGTCGCGACGATGCTCTCGAACTTCGGTGGCGCCGGTACCGGCACGATCTCGGCCGTCAGCCGTCCGTCGTCGGTGCCAGCGGCGGCATTCATGTGCGAGCGCAACGCAAAGCGGTCCTGCGACTCGCGCGTGATGCCGTTCAACTTGGCCATCTTGTCGGCCGACTGCCCCATCGACTCGCCGGTACTCGGCTCGGCGATCGCCGGCGTGATCGGGATGAAATCTTTCGGGCGGAGCTGCGCGAGGATCCCCAGACGTTGCGACAGCGACTTGGCCTTCGATGCGGCCACCAGCACATCGCTCATCCCACGCGAATGCAGAATCGGCACCTGTGTCAGCGACTCGGCGCCGCCAGCGATCGCCACGTGGGCGTGCCCCAACGCGATCTGATCGGCGGCATCGGTGATGGCCTGATTCGCCGAGGCGCAGGCGCGCGACACGGTGTAGGCCTGCAGCGTTTTCGGAAAGTGCGGCAGCAGCGACACTTCACGGGCAATGTTCGGCGCGACGACCGACTGCACGACGGTCCCGAACACGAGCAGGTCGACCGACGCGCCGTCGAGGGCGGTGCGTTGCACCAATTCAGCGACGGCCAGCTTGCCGAGGTCGATGGCCGTGTAGTCCTTGAGGACCGTTCCTGAGCGCGCGAACGGCGTACGAACGCCGGCGACGATGGCCACACGACGGCCAGTTCCAAAGGTGGGCATCAGCCGAAGGTAATGGTCAATCCCCTAGCGCGGCGAGGGTTCCGAGGGCAACTCTGCAACAATGCCCGCACCGAAGGAAACTCCAGCATCTCCGAGCCCAATCGCGGTGGCGACGCGACAGGCGTCGCTGGCGGCACTGGCGGCCGAGCCATTCGACATGCTCATCGTGGGTGGTGGCATTACGGGAGCGGGGGTAGCGCGCGAGGCGGCGCTGGCGGGATTTCGGACCGCGCTGGTGGAGCGCGACGACTTTGCGAGCGGCACCTCCAGCCGGTCATCGCGCCTCGTGCACGGGGGCGTGCGCTATCTCGAGCACGGCCACATCGGGCTCGTGTTCGAATCGAGCCGCGAACGGCGGCTGTTGCTGGAGCTCGCCCCGCATCTGGTGCGCCCGCTGGCCTTTACATGGCCGGTGTATCGGGGCGCCCGTGTGCCGCTCTGGAAGGTGCGCACCGGCCTCGCGCTGTACGACGCGCTCTCGCTGTTTCG
>CAITQY010000382.1 GCA_903894655.1 uncultured Gemmatimonadota bacterium | reverse complement strand
GCCGTTCTTGCTCGACGGGAATCGGCCCGAGGCGATGGCAACGTGGAGGGACGACCGCGCAGACTGGCGCGACAACGCGACGCACAGTGCCACGGCCGGCCCCACCTAATACTCGAAGCGCAGCCCCAGCCCCATCGTGCGCGGGGGGTTGGTCAGATAGCCCACACGGGCACGGGTGCCGCGTTCTCGGTCGAGCGCGAGCCGCGCCACGGTGTCGGTGAGGTTGTGCGCAAAGACCGACATTTCCCACCGGCCGTGGCTCAGGGCGCCGCGCAGGTTCAGCAGCTGGTACGCCGGCAGCTCTGCGCTGAACTGGAACGTGGACTGCGTGAGCGGGCGTCCGATGGTATTCGCCCCAAAGGAGTTCAGGTCAACCGTCCCGAAGCCCTGCGCGAGGTCGTCGATCGACGTGTAGCGCGACCCCACGTGGTTGAACGTGCCGGTCGCCGCGGCATTCCACCCGGAGTGCACCCGCCACCGGTACGTCGCCGCCAACGAGACCTGCTCCCTCGGCACGCTCGGCAGGCGATTGCCATCTTTGATGCCCGACACGACGCTGACAACGCCCAACGACGACGACGTCGTGAGACTGGACTTGAGCTGCGCGTTATTCAGCGCCACCGACGCCGCCACATCCCAGTGCGCCGTGGGCTGCGCGGTGAACTCGAGTTCAACGCCCTGGCTCCGCGCCTTGGGCACGTTGAACACCAGTCGCGACGAGCATGAGCCGGCGGTCACCGTGAGCTGGAGATCGCTGATGTCCATGCTGTACGCCGACACGTTGAGGCTGCCCTTGCCCCCGAACAGCTCAGACTTCGCGCCCGCTTCGTAGTTCCAGGCCGTCTGGTCGTTCCATGCGTTCCGGCCGCTGAATGTCACCCGGTCCGCCGCCGTGCACAGTTGGACGTTGATCGGATCGTTGATCCCACCGAGGCGGAATCCGCGCGACAGCTGCGCATTGAGCGTGGTGTTCGAGGTGGCTTTCCAGCTCGCCATGACGCGCGGCACGAACCCGTTCGCGTTCACCGACCCTGGATTCGACACCGGCTGGCCGCGGTCATCGGCGCCGAACAGTCCGTCGAATATCTGGGAGCGCTGCTCGCTGAATCGGTAGTACCGGGCGCCGGCGGTCAGGTTGAGGCGCGTGCTGGCCGTCCATGTCGCTTCGCCAAACACAGCAGTCTGCGACAACGTGTACGCCAGTGACGACCAGAACAGTTCGTCCTGCTGCGCGTACGCGGATTTCGTGGGAATCTTCGAGAGGGCCTCGAACCCGGGCACCGTGGCACGCTGCCCGTAGTCGCGCCTGTTGCGGCTGGCGAACGCGCCCACGAGCCACCGTGTGGATGGGCCGCTGCCGTCCAGACGGATTTCCTGCGTGAACGCCGCGGTGTTCGTCTGGTCGTTGAGCGGCGCGTTCAGCGTGTACACACGGGCCGGCAATCCAACGGTGCCACCGGTGATGCTCGCGGTCAGCGCGCCGCCATCGCGCACCGCCAGAATGTCGCGCGTGCCATACGACGTGACCGACGTCAGGTTGGTCGTCCCCCGGTGCCACGTCATGTTCACGTCGCCCATCACGAAGTCGTCGGTGTACGGCTCGCCGATCTGCGTGAACTGCTGACGGTCACCCAGCGTGACCGGCGGCCGCGTAGTGGTATACGGATTGGCCAGAATGTTGAACACGTCCTGACGGTTCCACCCGTTCGCCTGCACCCGCTGAGCCACGAGGCGCGGCGTGATGGAGAACCGCGCATTCGGCTCGAAACGGAGCGCCGCGCGCAGGCCCGTCTTCGATCCGTCATTCACGTTGTGCGTGATGCTGGCGTCGGGCTGGACGGCGTCGATGAAGCCGCCGGTCACGTCGGAGTAACCCACCACACGCACCGCGACCTGGTCGCCCACGGGCACATTCACGCCCAGCTTCACATCGCGCCCCGAGCTTCCGCCGCTGATCGCGTTCGCGCCGACTTGACCGAACCGGCGGTGCACGCCCAGCTCCGGCTGGCCGCTGATGTAGCGCACCGTGCCGGACATCGACCCGGAGCCGAAGAGGGTGCCCTGCGGGCCGCGCAGCACTTCCACGCGGCTCACGTCGAAGAGATCGAGATCGGGGGTGAACAGCGAGAGGGAAATCGGTACGCCGTCGAGATACACGCCGACATCTTCCTTCACGCCGGGCTGGTCACGGGCGATCTGCCCAGACGACGCGCCACGGATGGCGACCTGACTCTGGCCGGGGCCGAGGTTCTGCACGCTTAGCCCCGCCACCTGCATCGCGATCTGCTCGATGTTGCCCATGCCGCGCTGGCGCATGGTCTGCGCCGACGCTGTCGCCACCGAGAATGGCACGTCGGCGAGCGTCTCTTCGCGCAGCGAGGCCGTGACAGTGACCGCATTGAGCGGGCGCAGCACGAGCGTGAAGTCCACGGTGGTGGTGCCGCCGGACACCACGGCACCCGCCTTGGACTGCCGCTGGAACCCGATCAGGGCCGCCGACACCGTGTAGCTGCCGGGCGGGAGACCCGTAATCGCGTATCGCCCGTCGGCGCCCGTGACCGCCCGCCGGACGACGGTGCCCGCGTTGGCCGCGACCGTGACCGTGGCCCGTTCGGCCGCCGCCCCCTTGGCGACGCGCACCACGCCGCCGACCCCACCGGTCGTGCCCTGGGCGAACGCCTGAGCGACCGAACTACTAAAGACCAGCAGGGCCGTCGTGGCCCAGCGAAGTGCGCGTTGTCTCGTCATGCAGATGCCTCTCACCTGGCTGAAGATTTCATTC
>CAITQY010000381.1 GCA_903894655.1 uncultured Gemmatimonadota bacterium | reverse complement strand
AGTGCCAGGTGCCCCAGTTCAGGTGCGCGATCAGCGTGCGCTCGGGCACCTTCACGGCGGCGAGTATCTTGGCCAACTTCTGCGCTTGCTCGGGTGATCGCGCGGCAGTCGGCTTCCGTACGCCGGTGCACATGTCCACGCGATCGGCCAACTGTGCCCGCGTGAGCTTCGCCCCCACCGGCAATCCCTGCCAGAGCGGATACGACGGTTCGTCGGCGCGTGGGTGATCGCCACACACCGCCTGATACACCACGCGGAGATCCATCCGGAAGTCGTACGACAAGCTGGCGCCACCCAGCACACCGCTCGTGAGCAACACGGCATCGTACGGCACACGGCCCTGCGCATCACGCGCGACGAACAGCTCCGCCGTGCGGGCGGCCACGCCGGCGCCCCACGACTGACCGTGCAGAATCGTGCGCTCCGGCACGCCGAACTGCGCGACGAACAGCTGCCGCGACCGCTCCACGTCTTCCGCCGCCGATCGCACCGCCACACCGCCTTGGTGGTACGTACTCGCCACCACCGCGAAGCCCATGCGCGTCCAGATATTCCACCGCGTCAGGTCGTCGGCACTGCCCTTGGGCTCCGGAGCACCGAGGTCTGGCCCGCCATGCGCATGCACGACCAGCCGCTTGTTCCACTGCGACGGCATAGCGATCCAGTAGAACGCACCGGCACTGTCCGTCCCGAGCGAACAGTGCACCGCGGCGGGGATGCCCTCGGGGCACGGCGTGGGCTCGGCGCGGGTGCCTTGCGCAACCGCTGTTGCTGTGGCGCACAGCACCAGCATCGCGATCGCGCCGACGCTCCGTTGCATACCACCACCCGTCATACCGCCACCCGTGCGAAGGCCATCGTCGACTCCTTGCGCTGCAACTCGCGGCGCAGCAGCCACAGCGCAAAGGCGGCCTGCAGCGTCATGGTGAGTACCGAGAGATACCAGACTTGCTTGAGCTGAAAGCCCGCGCGGTGTGACAACCACCATACCGGCAGGGCAAACGTAAGCAGGCGCGTGCCGCTGGCGATCAGCGAGGGCACGGTGTTGCCGAGTGCCTGGAACATGCCGCCGCAGGTGAAGAGGAGCCCTGATGCCACGAAGTTCCAGGAGATCGTACCCAGAAACTGCGTGGCGACGGTAAGCACCGCGGCCTCCTGCGTGAAGCCCTGCACCAACAGGTCGGGGCGCCACTGACAGAGCAGCGTGAGCAACAGCATGGGGATGCTCCCCATGATCGCGGCCCACGTGAAGGTGTCGCGCACGCGATCGAGATGACCGGCCCCCATGTTCTGGCCCGCCATCGGTGCCGCCGAGAAGGCGACCGCCATGGCCGGCAGAAAGAGCGACTGCATCACGCGTGACCCGATGCCGTAGCCGGCCTGCGCCTCCGGCCCGAACGGCTTGATGGCGGTATAGATCACGGCGGTGAACACGAACATGAGCGCGAACTCCGCGCCGGGGGGCACGCCGATCTTGAGCATGCGCCGGAGCACATCGGTGCGCACCGCCAGCAGCTCGCGCCGGAAGGAGACGTAGTGCTCGAGACGCACGAAGTACAGCAGCATCACGATCACGCCGATGCCGATGGCCAGTGAACTGGCGAGGCCGGCGCCGGCCACGCCGAGCGGCCGTCCCGTGCCCCATCCGGCAATGAGAATCGGCGCGAACACCACGTTCAGCACCACCGTGAGCATTTGCACCAGCATGCCCGGTTTCACGATGCCGGTGCCGCGCAGCGCGCTGCCCATGGAGACCAGCGCGAACTGTAGCGCGAGCCCCGGGATGTACCAGCGCAGATACGACGTGCCGGCCGCGATCGTGTCAGCGCTCGATCCCAACGCCCCCATGTAGCGGCCGCAGAGCGCATAGCCGCCGACTAAGGTTCCGAGGCCACACGCGAAGGCCCAGAGGACGCTCTGATTGAACACCAGATTCGCGTCGGGCTGATCCTTGCGCCCCACGGCATGCGCGATGAGCGCCATCGTGCTCACGCCGAGGATCTGCGTGAACGACATGATGATGAATTGCACGTTGCCCGCCGCACTCACGCCCGCCACCGCAGCATCGCCGAGGCGCGCCACGAAGTAGAGGTCGACGAGGTAGTACAGCGTCTGGAAGATCATCCCCAGGGCCATCGGCACCGCGAGGCGCACGATATGGCGGGGGATCGAGCCGGTGGTGAGATCGTTCACGTGAGAAGGCT
>CAITQY010000380.1 GCA_903894655.1 uncultured Gemmatimonadota bacterium | reverse complement strand
TGCCCCACTGGGTGATCTGCTGCTGGCGCAGCGATCGGCCGCGCCCGAGAAAGTCGGTCGTCGCCGTGAGCTGTTCGTTGCGGTGATAGCCGAACGCGCTGCCCTCGAAAACATTCGTCCCGCTCTTGGTCACCGCGCTGATGGCACCACCGCCCTGTCGTCCCATGGTGACGTCGTAGCCGTTGGTGACAATCTCGAATTCACGGATCGCTGCCAGCGAAACGGTATACGGTCCGCTGCCGACCTGCCCACCGCCCAGCTGATTGCGTGCGCTCACACCGTCGATACGCACGTCGGTCGATGTGGTACGAGCCCCGCCAATGTTGAAGCCGCTTCCGCTCGTGGTCGGCGCGAGTAGGGCGAGATCGCTAAACTGTCGATTCTGCACGGGGAGCTCGGCGATCTCGTCCTCGGAGATCTTCGTGCTCGCCCCGAGCCGTTCACGACGCGCGCCGGTGGGTGTTTCAACGCGGACGACCTGCGCCTCGAGCTGCTGCGCGGAGGTCTCGAGGGTGATCTTCAGCTCGACCCGATCGCCCTGCGACAGGCGGAACCCTTCCTGGACTTGTGGACGGAACCCCAGTCGGCGCACACTGACGCGATACGGGCCGCCGAGCGGAAGCTGCAAGAAGAGAAAGCGCCCGTTCCCGCGTGAGGTTCCCGCCGAGCTGTAGCCCGTTCCACTGTGCCGGATCTCGACGACGGCGTTCGCCACCGGCCGGCCGGCATCGTCGATAACGCGACCGGAAACCGCGGCATCGGTTCCCTGGGCGTGTGCGGCAGCGGTGGGGCGGAAAACGCTGCCGGCGACAAGGCCAATCGCGATGGCGCGAACGACCAGCAGGCGGAGTCGTCGCGAACGCGACGTGGACGCCAGCCATGTCATACGGTACAGTGATTGCACAGGATCCTCGAGGTGAGTGCGGGTGAATGCGCTGTCAACCGGCGTATTTAGCCGTGACAATTCACTGGCAGATCACCCACGGGATCGCGTTCGGTCACGGAATCATGACAATTCAGCGCGGGACTCGAGTCGACGGCCGAATTGTTGTCATGGCGAAGACGTAGAAGGCAACGGAACTGACGCCATGTACATGGTCATTGCCGCGCCATGCAACGAAGAGTTGCGCCTCGGACAAGCGCCGCGAGGGAAGCAACGAGGAGCCTGCGCGACATGACGGTTGTCGCGACGCTAGAGGTGCCCCGAGCGCATGGCTTCCTCAACCCAGTGGCCGTACTCCGCCTGCATGCAGGTACCACACGGTCGGTAGCCGGCCGCGATGGCCGTCGCCTCGTCCGCGAAGAAGACCCGATGCTTCGCATAGCCCGTGGGGAGCGAGCCGACCGCGCTCCGGCAGTCGAGACGCCCATAGATCTTCCGTCGGCGGTTCCCGCCAAGCGTGCCCGGTACGGGACTCAGCACGTCTGTTCCATCGGGGCCAAGCAGTGTGTACTGTTTTTCGGTCATGACCTAAAGATGAGACGGTGCTCGGTCGGTGTCTAACGCCTGGCGTTCCGCGGCGGGCGATGAAATCAAACGCGAGCGCAGCGAGCTACCGAGTCGCCCAACGGCAGCACGCATCGTCATGTGACGAGGCGATCGTACTCCGCGTGACTGCCAATCCAGAACCAGAGGATTCCATCCGGCGCGTCGACTGCGAGGGCGCGATAGTGGGCACCCACGCGCGCCGAGTGGAACCGACTGATGCGCTTGAAATGCAGCGACGGGTGCCGCGGATTCTCCTTCAGTAGCGCGAACTGCTTGTCCGCCAGTGCACGCACATCAGCCGGTAGTGCGTCATAGCACGTCCAGAAGGCGAGCGAGGCGTGATGGGTCACAGCGCGCGTGAGCGCCCAGCAGCGTGATCGGCGAGAGCGGCATCCGCACGTGCGTCCAGCCGTCCTGCGGTGGCGTCGGCCGCGAACTGCTGATCCCAGCCCGCAGCGTCGAACTCGCTAAACCACGCGCGAAAACTCGCCAACTCACGCTCTGAAAGCCGGCGAACGTCCTGCTCAATTTGCTCTACCTTCGTCATAGCGCTCCCTCCCGGTTACCTGAACAATAATCGAGACCAACTTTGTTCGCATAACGCCGTTTCACTCGACCGATCGCACGCGTGACACAGACATGCCGTCCCCACACCCACCACCGTCGAACGTCGCGCACGCCTCCCGATACTCCCGTACCCCCTACTTCGCCGCACGCCAGCGCCTACTTCGCCACCCTCAACACGTTGCCGCCGTACCGTTCGACCCAGAAGCTCCCGAGCAACGCGAGCGCCGCACCGCCGATCATCAACAGGGCGGGTGATGCCGGCAGCCCCGTGTCACGAATGAGCGTGGTCGCGAGGAGCGGCGCGGTGCCGCTGAAAATGGTGAAGCTGATATTGAACACGAGGGCCACACCCGTGAAGCGAATACGGGTGGGAAACAAGTCGGTGAGGAGTACGGCGAACGACCCATTGGTCAAGCCGGCGGCCAAGCCGGCGAGCGCCAGGAGCAGCGTCAGGTTGACCGAGCGCGACGCCAAGGCGACATAAAACGGATACGAGAACACCAAGAGCAGCGCCACGCCGATGCGTAGCAGATAGCGCGGTGGAATACGGTCACCGAGCCAGCCGGTGAGCAGAATGCCGACGGCGGCGGCCAGCACGCCGACGGTCTGCGAAAACACAGCCTGCCGCGCATCGTACTGCAACACCTGCGACAAGTAGGCCGGCAGGTGAGAGAAGAACAGGCCGTTGAAGCAGGCCGTCCCCGCGAGCAGCGCGCAGCCCACCAGCACATGCGCGCGGTGCGTGCGGAGCAGCTCACGGAACGGCTGGCGTGACGCCAAGCTCTTCATCCGTTCGAACTCGGGCGACTCCTCGAGCGAGCGACGCAAGACGAAGCTGAGGACGCCGCCGAGGCCTCCGATGATGAACGCGATTCGCCATCCATACACCGGGACAACCTCTGGCGCGAGCCAGGTACGCACCGACAGACTCACCGCCGTCGCGGCCGCCACGCCCATGGTGACGCAGGAGAACACGACACCGCACACCAAGGGCGCGATACGCGGTGCGGTTTCCACCACGTACGTGAGGGCGCCGGGCAGTTCGCCGCCAAGGCAAAAGCCTTGCAGGAGTCTGAGTGTGACCATCAACGCGCTCGCACCGATTCCCCACGCGGCATACGTCGGCACCAGGCCCATGCCGAGCGTGGCCGCCGACATCACGAACACCGACCAGAGGAAGACCTTCCGGCGGCCGTACCGATCACCGTAGTGACTGAGGACCACGCCGCCGATGGGCCGAGCGAGATAGCCGACGGCGAACGCCGCGAACGACGCCATCAGCGACACGATCGGCGACGCGTTGGGGAACAACGCGGCGGCGATGTCGCGAGCAAACACGCCGAAGATGACGAAATCATAGAACTCGAGCGTGCCGCCCAAGCTGGCGAGCAGCACGATGCGCCAGTTGGCCGCGTTGATGCGATCGGGCGCGGAGTGGTGAACCGCAGGGGTCGAGGCCATGGGTGTCGCCACGTATCCGGAAAGTTGGATCGCCGTCGGTCGTCGCCGGCGGTTGCCGACGGCGGTGGCCGACGGCGTCTGATCG
>CAITQY010000379.1 GCA_903894655.1 uncultured Gemmatimonadota bacterium | reverse complement strand
GTACTTCACCGGCGTCGCGGGCCTTCCGCGAGGCCAGCCGCGCGGTGCGCCGCGCAACGGTGTTGGCGCAGTTGGCGCGGCTGTTCGGACCCGACGCGCTGGGCGCTCTCGACTACGCCGAGTACGACTGGGCACGTGATCCGTTCACCTGCGGCCCGATGGACGACGTGCCACCCGCGGCCCATCCGGAGTACGACGACGCGCTCGTGCAGGGCGCCCGTGCTGACGACCCGTGGAATGGCCGAGTCGTCTGGGCCGGAGCGGAAACCAGCGCGGTCAGTGGCGGGTATCTCGACGGAGCCGTCGCGTCGGGGCGGCGGGCCGCCGCCGCCATCCGTGCGTCGGAACGCTCGGCGTAACGCTCGGCGTAACGCGCGCGAAGGCCGTGCGCGCCAGTGCGAACCGACGCGCTACGCCCGCTGCACGTCGCTGAAGCGAACCAGCCGCTTCGAGTCCTCGTCGTACAACGCCAAACGCAGGGCCTTGATGCCCTCGCGAATCGTCATCGTGGGCGCGGCTTCGAAGATGGGATGGTTGTCGTGCGCTTCCTGTAAACGGAAGTTGGGAATCTTGGGGCCGATGTGGTGCACGTGGTGCAGACCGATGCTGCCGGTGAACCACTGCAGAATCGGATTGAGGCGCAGGTGCGAGCTGCCCGTGATCGCTGCGGTCGCGTAGTCCCACTCTTCGTGCAACTCCCAGTACGCATCCTCGAACTGATGTTGCACGTAAAACAGCCAGATACCGGCGGCGGCCGCGACGTACATGCACGGCAGGTACACCAGCAAAATCGAGCGCGGCCCCCACAGCAGAATCGACACCACGATCGCCACCGCGATCGCGAGATTCGTGTACCACACGCTGTACAACTGCTTCGTTTTCGTGGCCTTGCTGCGACCGCGGAAGCGCTGATTCAGCATGAGATGCAACGGACCGACCAGCATCAGCGACAGCGGATGCCGAAGGAGACGATAGATCAGGCGGCCGCGTGCATCGCGTGCGAGATACTCCTTCACCGTGATCGTCGGCACATCGCCATGACCGCGGCGATCGAGGTCGCCCGACGACGCATGATGCATCGCATGGTCGCGACGCCACTGCGCAAACGGCGTCAGCGTCAGCACACCCGTGACGAAGCCCAGTGCATCGTTCACCTTGGGCCACGGCAGATACGATGAATGTGAGCAGTCGTGCATAATGATGAACGTACGCACGAGCAACCCCGCGCCCGGCAGCACGAGCAGCGCCGTCACCCATGGCGCGACATCGAGGAAGTAGAACATCGCCCAAAACAGGGCGGCCAACGGCACGAGCGTGTTGATAACCTGCCAGAGCGCGCGACGGACATCCGCGCGGGCATACGTGGCAACGATCGCGGTCCACTCGGAGCGAGGGACCTCCAACGTGCGGGACTGGAGCAACTCAGCCATGCAGGACGACACCTGAAAACGAGGGCGGGAAGGCGCAGCAGGAGGCGCGTCGATACACCGGAACTATCGCAGGAAGAGCGAACTCGGCGATAGCCCCAACCAAAGGAATACGCGCCACCCTTCCCGCGCGCTGACGTTGGCCCGATGTGATCCCAACGTCATCTCCGTGCAATTCCACGCTCTATGGTCGCTTGTTCCGATCGAAGACGTCGGTCCGCTTGGTGTTGTTTTGTAACATGTCGTCGTTCACCCAGTAGGTCGGTCCGAACGGTACGGTCCGGGGCCAGAGTTGGTCGAGCGACATCGCGTCGTACAACGTGCCGCCCTTCATCACGAACTTCGCGTCGGCGGTCGCCCGAATGTTCTCGAGAGGATTGCCGTTGAGAATCACCAGATCGGCCAGTTTTCCGACTTCTATGCTGCCGATATCCTTGTCGGCGCCAAGGAACCGGGCGCCGTGCATCGAGGCGACTTCGAGCGCGCCGTGATTGCCGAGGGCCGAGGCCCCCATCCACAGCTCCCAGTGCGGTGCGAGGCCGTGATGCTCACCATGACTGCCCAGCGCGCCCCAGCCGCCTTCGGCGATGATGTCCGCCATGGATTGCGCCACCAGCGGATAGGAATAGTCGGTGCTGGGGCGCAGCGTACGCACGCGCGAATCAGGCACTAACGCGCGCCACGGGAACCACTTGCGCTGCTTTGGATCTTTCCAGACATCCGATTCCTGAAACCAGTATTCGATGCTCCAGGCACTGGGGCCCGCGACCACGAGCGTGGGGGAATAGGTCGCACCCGCTTTACCAAGGAACTTGGCGCCGTCGCCGTACATGGGCACTTCACTGAACGAGTGTTCCCAGCCGGTCTGACCGTCCATGATGAAGCCGAGGTCTTCGAAGAAGAACCCGCCCTCGGAGGTGAGATTGGTGCCGACCGTGCGCGCGGCTTCGGCGGTCCACTGCCGCTGGTCGCGGCGCGGCTGCGCGTACTGCTTGATCGACGTGGCGCCCCAGCCGGCCATCTTGGTGACCATCGCCAGGGCATCACGTGGGCTGTTGATCTCGTTCGCGCGCGCGGCGTCGCCAGCCGTGATGTTGTCGCCCGTGCTGAAGCCACGCGGTCCGATGATCTCGCCGACCTCCACCAGTTCTGCCGTGGGGAACATGTTCTGGCTGTACATCGACACGTCCATCGTCGTCGTCACGCCGTACGCGAGATAGATCGCCTGTTCGAAGTCGTGACGCGGACGCATGCCGCGCCATTCGCGATAGTGGTGCGAATGCATGTC
>CAITQY010000378.1 GCA_903894655.1 uncultured Gemmatimonadota bacterium | reverse complement strand
CACGATCATCGGATCAGGGACGGTCTCCAACCCGAACTTCCGCGAGATCGGGTCGTCGTGTATTGCCGAACGGCGGGCCATTGAAATCGTCGATGACGGTGCGGCGCGCACGGCCTTCATGAAGTACGGCGACCGCGTGAGAATGGAGGCGCATCTGGCCGATGGCAGCGCACCCTTTGGGGCGATTGACCAGCGGGTGGTGGCGCCCTGAGTGAGGTCGGCGGTGGAGGTGTCTCAGGAGGGCCCTAGGCGCTAGGGCCGCAAGGGTCCGGCAGATCCACCAGCGACAGCAGCTAACACCTCGGCGACTCGGGATTCCGCTTTCGCATTGACTTGGCTTGGCCGATCCACGAAACTGGTTTTACCAATATTCCGCCGCCGTGCAAGCCGGTCACGGATGGCTCGTACTCGAGGATCCGCCATGGCTCGCAGCCCCGCATCGCCCGTCACGCCAGCCCAACCCGGCAGCGATCGCCTGTATCAATCCGTCGCCCGGCGCCTCATTGAGGCAATTGGCAGCGGCCGTTATGCGGTGGGCGATCGTCTGCCCGCGGAGCGTGAGCTCGCCGTCGAGTTTGGTGTCAGCCGTCCGACTGTGCGTGAGGCAATCATCGCGCTCGAAGTACAAGGCATCGTCGAGGTGCGTGTCGGCTCTGGCGCGTACGTAATGTCTGTCCCAGGCAGCATGGCAATCGGCTTCGGCATCAGCGCCTTCGAACTCACGGAGGCTCGACTGCTGTTCGAGGGTGAAGCCGCGGTGCTCGCCGCCAATCAGATCAGCGACGAGGAACTCCACACGCTGTCGCTTCTCCTGGTGGAGATGGACCAGGAGAACCAGCGGGGCGATGGCCTCTCGGAGACCTCCGATCGGGAATTCCACCTGACCATCGCGCGCGCGACGCGCAATGCGGCAATCGTTCGGACGATCGAAGATCTCTGGGACCTGCGTTCGACCTCGCCGGAAGTCGCGCTGGTTTACTCCCGCGCCCGGGCGGCCGACGTGAAGCCGGTCGTAGATGAGCACGATGCGATCGTCGCGGCGTTACGCGCACGCGATCCGAAGAAGGCACGGGCCGCGATGCGGGCTCACCTGAACGCTGTGATGGATCACCTGTTGATCGCAATTGAAGAGAAGGCCATCGAGGATGCGCGCAAGGCGGTGAAGTCCACGCGCGAGCGCTACGCGCGCTCGACGAAACTGTAGATCCCCCCTGTTTCAGGAGGCCTGATGAGCGTATGGCACAAGGGTCGACCTGGTTTGCGATGGTGGATCATCGGCTTTGTCGCGCTCGGTACAGTACTCAACTATCTTTCGCGCTCGACGCTCTCCGTCGCTGCGCCGACGCTGAAACTGGAATTCGACATGACGACCGAGCAGTACAGCTGGGTCGTGATGGCATTCCAGGCTGCATACACGGTGATGCAGCCGGTCGCTGGAGGCATCCTCGATCTGATCGGAACGCGCATTGGATTCGCAGCATTTGCAGCCTTGTGGGCGGT
>CAITQY010000377.1 GCA_903894655.1 uncultured Gemmatimonadota bacterium | reverse complement strand
TCGATCCACCTGGGCAGCGCGTGGGATCGTACGGATTGCGTGTTTGTCCGCCGAGTGAGCTGATGCTGGTGATGCCGGCGGCGAGCTCGTGCAAGTTGGACTTGCCCAGAATGATCGCCCCCGCGTCGCGCAGCTTCTTCACCACGAACCCATCGCGCGCCGGCTGACTGGTGGCCATCGCCAGCGACCCCGCACTGGTCGGCATGTCGCCGGTGTCGTAGTTGTCCTTGATGATCACGGGGATCCCGTGCATCGGCCCGCGCACCTTGCCCGCTTTGCGTTCGGCGTCGAGCGCCGCCGCTTCCGCGCTCGCCTTGGGATTGATGCGAATCAGCGAGTTCAGCTCGGGCCCGGCGTGATCGTACGCCGCGATGCGCGCGAGGTACAACTTCACGAGCTGCACACTCGACATCCGCCCAGCCGTGAGCGCCGCCTGCACGTCGGTGACTGACGCCTCGGTGATCTCCATCGGCGCGTTCGCCTTCTGCGTCTGCGCTCCGACCGTCGAGCTCACGCCAAGCAGACTCCCTACCACCATCATCGCACAAATCTTCACGTTCACACCCTCAAAAGAAAAAGCGGTTCTCTGCGTGCTCTGCGCCTCTGCGTTCCCTGCGTCATCATTTCTACACGCTTAACCCGACGCCGCGAACCGATCACGCAGAGCACACAGAGGCGCAGAGCACCGCAGAGAACTGCCTAAACAGGAAAAAACAGCGACTCGTATTTCACATTCGTGCGTGGCGACGCCATCATCGGCTCCACCGTATCTCGCCACCGTGCATAGTGTGCCGTGGCCTTGTGCTCGGCCGGGGCGCTCTCGGTGAGGTAGGCCTCGATCAGCGTGAAGCGCGTGGGATCGTCGGCCTGCTGCAGCACATCGAAGCGCGCGATGCCCGGTTCGAGCACGCTATTGGTGGCGTTGTCGAGCGTGGCGGTCTTGAACGCGGCCACGTGCTCGGGGAGTACGTGCACAAACACCTGAACGACGAGCATGGCGGAGGAGCTGGGATGGTGAAGAGCAATGCGGACGCGTCGGATATAGTGTTCGGGGAGACAGAACACTATATCGGACTCCATGCCGACCTTGCCGATGCCCCTGCCCCTCCGAACGTTCGCCCTCGCCGCCCTCGCCGCCCTCGCCGCCCTCGCCGCCCTCGCCGCCCTCGCGCCGTCGCCGCCGGCCCAGCCCGCGGCCCCGATCGCCAACGCGCCCGCCGACGCGATCTACACCAACGCCCGCATCTGGACCGGAAACGCCGCCCGCCCGGAGGCGCAGGCCATCGCCCTCCGCGACGGCAAGCTCATCGCCGTGGGGAGCGCCGCCGATGCGCTGAAACACCGCGGCCCCGCCACGCGCATGGTGGACCTGCAGGGGCGCCGAGTGGTGCCCGGCTTTAGTGATGCCCACTGGCATCTCCCCACCACCGATCAGGCCGACCTCACCGACGCCAAGTCGCCCGCCGAAATCGTGCGTCGCCTCAAAGCGTGGGCCGCCAAGCGCCCCGCTGGGGCGTGGGTGCTGGGGCGGGGCTGGACCCCGTCTGATTTTCCCAACAACACGCCGCATCGCCGGTTCCTCGACGTCGCCTTCCCCGGTCAGCCCGTGGTCCTCACCGACCGCGACGGCCACCAGTCGATTGCCAACGGTCGGGCCTTGGCGCTGGCCAAGGTGACCGCTGAAACCCCCGACCCCGCGCGCGGCGTGATCGAACGCGAAGCCCAGGGCGTGCCCACCGGCCTCCTGAAAGAGTCGGCCCGGCAGCTGGTGATGCGCCTCGTGCCCGAACCTACGGTGGCCGACATCGCCCGGCGCCTCGATGAAGAGACCGCCAAGGCCGCATCGTTCGGCATCGTACTAATTCAGGACGCCAGCGGTCGCGCCCCCGGGCATCCCGTCTTTTCTATCCTGCGCGCCGCCACCAAGGCCGACACCATGCGCGTGCGCTACCGCGCGGCGTTCCCGTTCACCCCCGACGCCACCTCGGCAACAGTTCGGCAGTACACCATGCTGCGCGACAGCACCACCGGCCCGTGGCTGCGCGTCGGGATCGCCAAAGGCATGCTCGACGGCACGGTCGACGCCAAGACCGCCGCGATGCTCGAACCGTATGCTGGGTCAGACGATACGGGGCTCCCCTTCTGGCCCGCTGCCACCCTGAACAAGGGCGTCGCCCGCTACGACTCCGCCGGCCTGCAGGTGGAGCTCCACGCCATCGGCGACCGCGCCGTGAGAACCGCGCTCGACGCCTACGCCCACGCCGCCAAGGTGAACCGCACCACCGGCCGCCGTCACCGCATCGAACACATCGAAGTCCCCGCCCTGGCCGATCTGCCCCGTTTCAAGCAGTTGGGCGTCATCGCCAGCACCCAGGCCATCTTCGCCACCCCCGATCAGACCACAATCCAGAACTACGCCCCGCTGCTGGGCCCCGAGCGTAGTTCGCGGGCGAACGCCTTCAGGAAATTTGACGACGCCGGCGCCACCCAAGCCTTCGGCAGCGACTATCCGGTGTTCCCGATGGATGTCCTACTGGGCATCTACACCGCCGTCACCCGCCAGACCCCGGAAGGCACCCCCAAAGGCGGATGGTATCCCGAGAACCGGATCACGGTTGAGGCCGCCCTGCGGCATTACACCAAGGACGCCGCGTATGCCGCGTTCATGGAGAAGGAGAGCGGCACGCTCGAGGTCGGGAAGTACGCCGATTTCGTCGTCCTGTCGGCTGATATTCTGAGCATCCCGCCGGCTGAGCTGCTGAAAACGAAGGTGCTCCTCACCATCGTTGGTGGCCGCGAAGCCTATCGTTCCACAACCTTTCCGTGAGTCTCGAGTTGTGAGTTCAAGTTCAGGGTTCTGAGTCGGTACCCACCGCCCAATACCCAGTAGCCACCACGTCAGGCCAACAGCCCAAAGCCCGCAGCGCTCCCACGCCGCGCCACGTTTCTCATGAGCAGCAGCAACACCGTCCCGCCCAACCCCGAAGACCCATCGTGATCTCTCCCTCCCGTTCACTCCTCGCTGCCGGCTGTCTCCTCGCCGCCAGCGCCGTCTCCGCCCAGCGCGGCCCCGGCGGCCCTCCGCAAGCCCGCGGCGCCGACACCACCTTCGGTGTCACTTGGCGCAACATCGGCCCCAACCAAACCGGCCGTATGGTCGCCGTGGTCGGATCGACCCAGCGCCCCGACGAGTACTACCTCGGCACCACCGGCGGCGGCGTCTGGAAGACCGTCGACGGTGGCAAGACCGCCATGCCGGTGACCGACAAGTATTTCGGTGGCACCATCGGCTCGATTGCCGTGCAGACCACCAACCCCGACGTGGTGTGGGTGGGCGGCGGTGAAACGCCGATTCGCGGCAACGTCTCGCATGGTGAAGGCGTGTGGAAGAGCCTCGATGCCGGCAAGACGTGGACGTACATGGGTCTTCGGGAGACGCAGTACATCTCGCGCGTGCGCATCGATCCCACCAACCCCGATATCGTGTTCGTGGGTGCGCTGGGTCATGTGTTCGGACCGAACAAGGAACGCGGCGTGTATCGCACGACCGACGGCGGCAAGACCTGGAAGAACATCCTGTTCCGCAACGACAGCACCGGTGTCGCGGACATGATCATGGATCCGTCGAACCCGAAGATCATGTACGTCACCTTCTGGCAGGCTGGCCGCAAGCCGTGGCTGCTGGTGAGCGGTGGCGCGGGCAGCGGCATCTTCAAGACCACCGACGGTGGCGATACGTGGACCGAGATCACGCGCGCGAAGGGCTTGCCGCAGACCGGCATGCTGGGCGCGATCGGCATCACGGTGTCGCCGGCCAAGCCGAGCCGCTTGTGGGCGATTCTCGAGCATGAGGCGAATGGCGGTGTGTATCGCAGCGACGATGCCGGTGCCACGTGGACCTTCATGAGCGGCGATCGCAATCTGCGTCAGCGCTCGTGGTACTACTCGAAGTTGTACGCCGATCCGAAGGACACCAACGTCGTGTACGCGCCGCAGGTGAGTCCGATGGTGTCGAAGGATGGCGGCAAGACGTTTGCAGCCGGCTTCGGTGGCGGCGACAATCATGACATCTACATCGATCCCACCGATCCCAAGCGCATCGCCGTGGCGCATGACAACGGCGTGATCATCACGAAGGACGGCGGCACCACGCGTCAAGCTGTGAATGCGCCGACGGGTCAGTACTACCACGTGCACCTCACGAGCCACTATCCGTACCACGTGTGCGGCGCGAAGCAGGACGCCGGCTCGTCGTGCGGACCGGTGCGTGAAACGCCGGCGTTCGGTCGTGGTGGATTCGGTGGACCCGGTGGACCTGGCGGGCCGGTAGCGCCGCCGTCGCCGTTCTCCACGTTCTATGGTGTGGCGGGCGGCGAGTCGGGCTACATCAGCAGCAACCCGATCGATCCCGACGTCATGTTCGGCGCGAACTACGGTGGCAGTATGGACGTGCTGAACCGTCGCACAGGCAAGACGCGCAGCATCGATCCGTGGCCGCTCGACCCCATGGGTCATGATGCCAAGGACTCGAAGTATCGCTTCCAGTGGACGTACCCGATCGTGCACTCGCCGCATGATCCGAACACGATCTATGTGGGTTCGAACGTCGTGTTCCGTTCCACCAACGGTGGCACTACGTGGACGCCGATCTCGCGCGATCTCACGCGCAACGATCCCGCCACGCTGGGCAGCTCGGGTGGCCCGATCACGAAGGACCAGACGAGCGTCGAGTACTACGGCACCGTGTTCACGATCGCCGAGTCGAAGCTCACGAAGGGGTTGATCTGGACGGGTAGCGACGACGGACTGCTGTATGTCACGCGCGACAACGGTACCACGTGGAAGAACGTGACGCCGAAGGGACTGCCGGAGTGGATGCGCTGGAGCATCATCGAAGCGTCGCCGCACAACCCGGGTACGGCGTGGGTGGCGGGCAACCGCTATCAGATGGACGATTTCGCGCCGTATCTCTATCGCACCACCGACTACGGCGTGACGTGGACCAAGATCACGAACGGCATCGCGCCGGAGCATTTCACGCGCGCGATCCGTGAAGACCTGCATCGCGCGGGCATGGTGTACGCGGCCACCGAGCGTGGCGTGTACGTGTCGCATGACGCGGGCGCGAACTGGAAGAGCCTGCAGAAGAATCTGCCGCCGGTGCCGGTGAGCGACATGATGCTGCGCGACGATGATCTCGCGATCAGCACGCATGGTCGTGCGTTCTGGGTAATGGAGAACCTCACGCCGTTGCGTTGGGAGCCGGAAACCGAGAAGGCCGCGAGCGCGCCGTATCTGTACAAGCCGGTGCCGGTGATTCGCCTGAACGGACAGGCGGCGCCGACGTTCGTGTATCGGTTGCCGACCGATTCGATGCCGGTGACGTTTCAGTTCTACGACAAGGCCGGCAAGCTGTTGGCCACCGTAGCGAGCACCGATACGAATCCCACGCCCGCGGCGGGCGGCCCTGGTGGCGCGCGTGGCTTCGGTGCCGCGGCGCCAACCAAGCCGAGCAACCGGAAGGGCGTGAACCGCTATACGTGGACCATGCGTCACCCGGATGCGACCACGTTCCGCGGCATGATTCTGTGGGGCGGTCGTGGCACCGGCCCGTCGATGGCGCCGGGCACGTACAGCGTGAAGATGACCGCCGGCAGTGCGGCGCCGGTGCAGTACACG
>CAITQY010000376.1 GCA_903894655.1 uncultured Gemmatimonadota bacterium | reverse complement strand
TCTCACGGCCCTGGGCAAGGTGATCGGCGGGGGACTGCCGGTGGCTGCCTACGGGGGCCGTCGCGAGCTGATGCAGAACGTGGCGCCTACCGGCAAGGTGTACCAGGCCGGCACGCTCTCGGGCAATCCCTTGGCCATGGCGGCCGGACTCGCCACACTCGGCGCGCTCACGCAACAGGTGCACGACGGAATCACGGCCCAGACCGGCGTGTTGGTGCAGGGCATGCGCGACATCGCGGCCCGACATGGCGTGCCATTCTCGGCCAGCCACTCCGGCTCGATGTGGGGCTTTTTCTTCCGCGATGAACCGGTGCACACGTATGACGACGCGAAGCTCTCGGACACGGCGCTGTTCAAGCGGTTCTTTCATGCGGCGCGTCGTCGCGGCGTGTCGCTCGCGCCGTCGGCGTTCGAGGCGGCCTTCATGTCATCGGCCCATGGCGATGCGGAAATCGCCGACACACTGACCCGACTCGACGACGCGCTGGGCGCGGCCGTCGCGCAACGGGATTAGCCCAGGAATTCATGCGTTCGCTCATCGCTGGTGCCTTTGGTACGCTGGTGGCCGCGGCCGCTTTCACGGTGGCGTGCGCGCCGCGTGCGGGCAGCATCGGCTCCGGCACGCCGGCGCCGGCGATGGAAGGCCCGATCACCGGCGAAGCGCATGGGCGACTGGACGGACGCGACCGGATGGCGCGGATTGCGTTGGCGGGCAAGGCGCAGCAGGCGCTCGTGTCGGCCACCGGCCGCTGGCGGATCGATGAGCAGGGTGGGCGCACGAAGCTGGTCACGGGGCAGGGCGCCGAGAACTGGCGGGTGGAGCAGCAGGGGGGATTGTTGCGCGTGGCTGGCGACAATGGGGATGCCACGCCGTGGCGCGAGGGCCCGTTCGTGGCCCGCGCGTCCGATGGCGGCTCCACCCTGCGCTACGACAACCGACGCTACCGTGGCGAACTCTGGTTCACGCCCACCGACAGCGGCATTCTGGTGGTGAACCGCGTGCCGGTGGAGGACTATCTCCGCGGCGTAGTGCCGATCGAACTGGGCACACGGCAGCCGGGGGATCTGGCCGCACTCGAAGCGCAGGCGATTGCGGCGCGGAGCTACGCGTACATTCGCGTGCCGTCGGATGGGTCCGTGGAGCCGCGGTCGGGGTGGCACATGGTCGCCACGGTACGAAATCAGGTGTACGCCGGTCTGGATGTGGAGGCGTCGATCGTGAACGATGCGATCGACCGAACCGCGGGGCTGGTCATTCGCTACAACGGCCTGTTGGTGGACGCGCCGTACTCCTCGTCGTGCGGTGGTCATACGGCCGCTCCGAAGGAATCGTGGCAAAATGTGCGTGAGGAGCCGTATCTGCAGTCGGTGGACGACACCGACCCGCGGACTGGACGCCCGTACTGCGACATTTCGCCCCGCAATCACTGGACGGCGGCGTTCGATGAGGGGCAGCTGCGCGAGATGGTCCGACGGGCGCTGGTGGCGGCTGGGGCGCGCGATCCGCGCGCCGGGGTGGTCACCGACATGCGCGTGGAGGGGCGGACGGCATCGGGACGAGCCAACGCGCTGGTGCTGCGCACCGATCACGGTGACGTGACGGTGCGGAACAACGAGATTCGCAATGTGCTGCGTGATGCGCGTGGCGCGATCCTGTCCAGCACGTATTTTTCGGTGGACCGCGAATCCCGTGTACGTGGGCCCCTGTCCGGTGTCCGCCTGCAGGGCCACGGCAACGGCCACGGAGTGGGGATGTGCCAGTGGGGAGCAATAGGCCGGTCTCGAGCCGGCATCGATGCTCGCACCATCCTTCGTCATTACTATCCGGGGACCGTCGTCGGGTTCGCCGATTGATCTGTCATCTCCGGAGGCGTGAATGAAGGACGGCGTGCGTATAGCCGTCGTCGGCACGGGTGCCATTGCCCAGCTGACGCACATCCCAGTTCTGTCCAAGCTGCGCGGCGCCAAGCTGGTCGCGTTGTGTGACAACGATGCGGCGAAAGCGCGTGCGCTGGCCGATCGCTTCGACGTGCCCGACGTGTTCACCGATTTCGAGGAGCTGCTCGACATCGACGAACTCGACGCGGTCATCATTGCCACGCCGAACCACCTGCATGAACCGCACGTGTTGGCGGCGCTGCGCAAGAAGCTGCACGTGCTGTGTGAGCGTCCGCTCTCGCTCACGACGCGCGGTATCGAACGGTGCCTGGCGGCGGCGCAGAAGGCCGATCGCCGTCTGGTGGTGGGGCATAACCATCGCTTCCGCGCCGACGTGCAGGCGCTCGACCAGTTCATCCGCAACGCGGAACTCGGGCAGGTCACCTCGATCCGTGCCGGGTCGCTCCATGTCAAGCGCACGGCCGACGGGTGGCGCAATCGTCGCGCCGAGTCGGGCGGCGGCGTGTTTCTGGAACACGGGTTCCCGCTGCTCGATCTAGCCATGTGGCTGGCTGACGGTCCGAATCCGATCCGCGTCGTGTCGTCGATGCGTCGCGGTCGCGCCGCCGGTTCGGTGGAAGATGCGATGCAGGTGTTCCTCGAGTGCGAGAACGGTCTCGTGCTCAACATCGACGTGTCGTGGTCGTACGTGGGCGATGAAGATCGCTGGTGGTTTGAGGTGCACGCCACCCGTGGCTCGGCGCGACTCGCGCCGTTGCGCGTCACCAAGGAACTGAACGGACGCGCGGTCGATGTGTCGCCGTCCGGTGCCGCGGCGCGCGAAAGCCCGTTCCTGCAGAGCTACCGTGCGGAGATCGCGCACTTCCTCGCGGTGATCGACGGCGACGCACCGTATGAGCCGCCCACCGATCAGGTGCTGGTACAGAAAGTGGTCGACGCGATCTACAAGGCCGCCGACGACGGGAAAGAGATTCGCTTCTAATGACGGTCCCCATGGTGCGGCGTATACTGGTGGCGGCGATGCTGATGGCCTCGTCGGCGCTCACGGCGCAGCGCGCCGAGCTGGCGGCAACGCCGCCGCCACCCGCACCCGGTGTGTCGGCGGCGCTCGACAGTGCGCGCGCCGAACGCGGGGCGCGGATGTCGGTGTCGATCATGACGTATGGTCCGGGCGCGTTCGTGTTCGAGAAATTCGGCCACGTCGCGTTGGCGGTCACTGATAGCACCACCGGTGAGGACATCGCCTTCAATTGGGGGATGTTCGACTTCAACCAGCCGAACTTTCTGGCTCGCTTTCTCACCGGCGAGACCAAGTACTGGATGGCGGGCTATCGCACGGCGGATTTCAACGCGGCGTACATGGGCGAGAATCGCACGATTCGCCAACAGGCGTTGCAGCTCACGGCGGTGCAGCGCGGGGCGATCGCCGACTTCGTGCGCTGGAATGCGCAGGATGCGAACAAGTATTACCGCTACGACTACTACGCCGATAATTGCGCCACGCGCGTGCGCGACGTGCTCAACTGGGCGCTCAACGGACAGCTTGACGCGCCGTTCGCGGCGCGCGGCAGCGGTCGCACGTGGCGGAACGAAACGGCACGCATCACCGCCAGCGATCCGCTCGTGTATCCCGGTATTCAGATCGCCCTCGGTCGCAACGCTGATCAGGTGCTGACCAAGTGGGAAGAGTCCTTCCTGCCAGAGCTGCTGGCCAATCATCTGGCGGCGCTCACGGTGACGGATGCGAACGGCGCGTCGGTGCCACTCGTCACGAATGACACCGTACTCTTCACCGCCGATCGCGCACTGATGCCAGAGCAGGCGCCCTCGCGTGTGCCGATGGCGCTCGTGCTCGGCGCGATCTTGGCGGCGCTCATCGTGCTGCTGGCCGGTGCGCGTGCGGGGGTGGCGCGGTTCACGCTCGCTGTCTTCTCGGCGCTCTGGTTCAGTCTCGGTGGCCTGCTGGGCGCGGCGTTGCTGCTGGCGGGCACCGTCACCAAGCACAACCTGTACATGGGCCACAATCTCACGGTGTTGCAGCTGCATCCGCTCATGCTGCTCGCCGCCGTGATCGTCACGATAGCGCTATGGCGTGGCGTGTGGCTGCGCGCGGCGGTTGGCATCTCCGCGCTGGTTGCGCTGCTCTCTCTGGTCGGGTTGCTGCTGCAGCTCGTGCCGTCATGGTCTCAGCAGAGCGGTGTGGTGCTGGCGTTCGTCGTGCCGGTGCACGTGGCCTTTGCGATCGCGCTCCAGCGACGACGCGCGCGTTCGGCGGGGGCACTGCGATGACCGCGCCTCGCATTGCCGTCGGCATCGATGTGGGTGGGACCTTTACCGACCTCGCCGCGTTGCACGCGGATGGAACCGTCCATACGTCGAAGGTGCTGAGCGTGGCGACGGATCGAGCGGCCGGTGTGCTGGACGCGCTCCGCGTGGCTGCGCTCAACGGGTCGCAGATCGCGCATATCGCGCACGGCACCACCGTGGTCACCAATCTGCTGCTCGAGCGCGCGGGCGCCCGCGTGGTGGCCTGCGCCACCGCGGGCTTTACGGACTTGCTCGAGTTGCGCCGACAGGAGCGCGCCGCGCTGTACGACCTGGCCCAGCACCATCCGCGCCCGCTGGTGGAGCCGTCGCAGGTGATTCCGGTACGCGAGCGGATCACGCCCGAGGGCGTCACGATCGCGCTCACCGACGAGGCCATTGCCGAGGTGGTGCACGCCGTGAAGGCGCAGAAGCCGGAGACGGTGGCGATCACGTTGTTGCATGCGTACGGCGATTCGTCGCATGAGCGCGCCTTGCGCGACGCACTCGTGCTGGCGCTCACGGACGCTGGACTCGTGGCCGATGTGGTGTGTTCGCATGAGGCGCTGCCGGAGATTCGCGAGTACGAACGGATGGCCACCACCGTCGCCGAAGCGTATGCGCGACCGGCCGTGCGCCGCTATCTGTCGGGGCTCTCGGCACGACTGGCGCAGCATGACTATCCGGCGCCGCGCGTGATGACCTCAGCCGGCGGTACGTTGTCGGCGCATGATGCGGCGTCGCATGCCGCCGCGCTGGCGCTCTCAGGACCCGCGGGAGGCGTCACGGGGGCGGCGGCGATCGCGCGGGCGCTTGGCGTCTCTCGCGCGCTCACGATCGACATCGGTGGCACCAGCGCCGACGTGGGATTGGTGGACAACGGCGAGCCCCTGGTGGAACGCGGTGGCGGCGTGGCCGGTGTGCCGATTGCCTTGCCGCGCGTGCTGGTGGAAGCCGTCGCGGCCGGTGGCGGCAGCATTGCCTGGCTCGACGACGGCGGAGCCCTGCGCACGGGGCCGATGAGCGCCGGTGCATCTCCCGGTCCGGCCGCGTACGGGCGCGGTGGCGTGCGTCCCACGGTCACCGACGCGCACGTGGTGCTGGGCACGATCGCGCCCGGCGAGTGGAGCGGTGGCGTGACCATCAGCCTCGAGCGGGCGCGGGCTGCCGTGGATACCATCGCGGCGCCGCTTGGCGTGTCGATGGAACGGGCGGCCGACGCGATCATCGCCACGGCCGACGCCACGATGGCGCGGGCGCTGCGCCGTGTATCCGTGGAACGCGGCGTCGATCCGCGAGACGTGCCGCTCATCGCGTTTGGTGGCGGCGGTCCGCTCCATGCGTGCGGACTAGCTGAGCGGTTGGGGATGACTCAGGTCATCGTGCCGCCGCACGCCGGGGTGCTGAGCGCCATCGGACTGGCGCTGGCGCCTGAACGTCGCGAATCACTGGTGAGTGTGATGCAACGGGCCGACGCGATGAGTGCGGCCACCTTGGGGGCTCTGCTCGAGCGGGAAGCGCACGCGCTGCGCACGGACGGTGACGAGGCGTTGTCGCTCGAGGTGCGCTGGTGGCTGCGGGCGCGCTATGAGGGGCAAGGGTACGAACTGGATATCATCGTGCAGCCTGGTGACACATCGGCCGCCGTCGCGGAGCGGTTTGTGGTGCGTCACCAGGAACGGGCGGGCTTCGTGCTCAATCGCGCCGTGGAGTTTATCAGCGCCCGCACGACGCTCAGCAGCGCGCCGTGGCCGGTGCGCTTCGCGCGTCCCACGCGTGATGGGGCGTTGGCGGATGATGTGGACGACGGTCGCGCCATGACGCGGGTGATTGACGGTCCGGCGGTCGTGCGATTGCCGGACGCGACCATGCGCGTCGCGGCGGGGTGGACGGCGCGCGCGCTGGCCATCGGGGGATGGATGCTGGAGCAGCGGCCGTGACGATGTCCAAGACCATGCGTACCGCACGCATTCTCGGCACGCCGGTGCCGATGCTGATGCCGTTGGACGGCCTCGTGTATGTGGTGCTGATCGGGGAAGCACCGGGCCCGCGCGGCGCTGACAAGAGCGGCGTGCCGTTTCTCGGCGACGCCGCGGGCAAGGTGCTGTACGACGTGTTGCTGCGGCTCGGGGCGCTGACGTTGCCACCGGAGATCGATCGTATGGAGTGGGATGGCGCGCTGTTCGCCGCCCGCGGCTTCGTGCCGATTGCACACGGCGTCGCGCTGGCTAACGCGTTCGACCGCTGTCCCACTGACGACGGGGCAACCTTTCGCGCCCCAACGCGCGCGGAACTCGAGGGCACGACGAACCTGTCGCGGCTGACGCGTGACATCGCCATGCTGCGCACTCGCGGACTCAAAGGTGTGGTGACGCTCGGGCGCGTGGCGACCCGCACCGTCGATACGCTGTTCAAGCGAACCCCCATGCCGGAGTTGGCGCGTCGCGCGCTACCGCATCCGTCGGCGCAGGGGCTGTTGTCGATGGCGCCCGATCGCGGCAAGGGCGCCAAGATGGCCGACCTGCAAGACGCGTGGATGGTACGCTGTCAGGCGGCCGTTGTGCAGGCCGGGTTTCCTTCACCCACGGCGGCCCAGTCATGACATCGACACGCGCGCGGTTCGACGCGCTCGAACTCACGGTCTTTTCGCAGGGCGTTGCGATGCTGGCCGAAGAGATGGGCGGACTGCTCGAGCGCAGCAGCATTTCGCCGAACATCCGCGAACGTCGTGATGCCAGTTGCGCGTTGTTCGACGCCGACGGCCGCATGGTGGCGCAGGCGGCGCACATTCCGGTGCACCTTGGTGCCATGCCGGAATCGGTGGCCGCGGTCCGTGCCTGTGGGGCGGCGCCGGGCGACGTGTTTCTGCTGAACGATCCGTCGCATGGCGGCTCGCATCTGCCCGACCTCACGATGGTCGAGGTGATCGCGGACGCGCACGATGCCCAACGCATCATCGGGTACGCCGCGGTGCGTGCGCACCATGCCGACGTGGGCGGCATGAGTCCAGGTAGCATGCCCTTCGGTGCGACGGAGCTGTTTCAGGAAGGCCTCATCGTGCCGCCGGTGCGCATTGAACGCGGTGGCGTGGCGCAGGACGATGTCATGCGGTTGGTGCTGGCCAACGTGCGCACGCCCGAAGAGCGTGACGGTGATCTGCGCGCCCAACGGGCGGCGTGTGCGGCCGGTCGCTCGGGATGGCAGGGGTTGTATGCGCGGCTTGGCGCCGAGATGTTGGGCGACGCGGTGAATGCGCTGCTCGATTACACCGAGCGCCGCGTGCGGGCGCGCCTCGAGCTGCTGGAAGGCGCCGAAGGACGCGCCGCCGACGCTCTCGAAGGCGACGGGGTGAGCGATGCGGCAATTCCGGTGGTCGTGCATGTCCGCGTGAAGGACGCCACGTTGCATCTGGATCTCACGGGGACATCGCCGGCGGTGCGTGGCAATGTGAATGCGCCGCCCGCCGTCGCACGGGCAGCGGCGGTGTTCGTGCTGCGCGTGTTGTGCGACGACGATGTGCCGGTGAACGATGGGGTGGCGCGGGCGCTCGCGCTCACCATCCCCGACGATTGCGTGGCGAACGCGAAGCGACCAAGCGCGGTGGCGGCGGGCAATGTGGAGCTGTCGCAGCGCATGACCGATGTCTGCTTCGCCGCCCTGTCGGCGGCGGCCGCGAGCATCGGGGTGCACAACCTGCCTATTCCTGCCTGCGGCCAGGGCACGATGAACAACGTCACGCTGGGCGCGCCGGGGTGGAGTTTCTATGAAACGCTCGGCGGCGGGCAAGGCGGCAGCGCGCGCGGCGATGGGCCGGATGCCGTGCACGTGGGCATGAGCAACACGCGTAACACGCCGGTGGAATCACTCGAGCGGGCGTATCCGCTGCGCGTGGTCGAGTACTCGGTACGTCGCGGCAGCGGTGGCGCCGGCGCCAGTCGTGGCGGGGATGGTATCGTGCGTCGCTATCAGGCGATGGTGCCGTGTACGGCCACGCTGCTCACCGAACGTCGGCGCGTGGCGCCGCCAGGGGCCAACGGCGGGTCGGACGCACAGCCGGGTCGGAATTTGTTGAACGGCGAGGTGCTGCCGGCCAAGTGCCGCGTGAGCATGAACGCGGGGGACGTGCTGACCATCGAGACGCCGGGAGGCGGAGGATGGGGGGCGCAGAACAGCTGACGGCGCTGAGAGTGAACGGCGCTAAGAGGGAACGGCGCTAAGAGGGAACGGCGCTAAGAGTGAACGGCGCTGAGAGTCAACGGCGCCAAAAGTGAACGGCGCTAAGAGTGAACGGCGCTAAAAGTGAACGGCGCTAAAAGTGAGTGGCGCTGAGAGGGAGTGGCGTGACATCATCC
>CAITQY010000375.1 GCA_903894655.1 uncultured Gemmatimonadota bacterium | reverse complement strand
TCACGCGCTGGATCGCGTCGCCTTGGCAGGCCGAGTACCGCCTGGTGCCCGACGAGCAGCCGCTCATCGAGGCCGCCATTCGTGAGCTGGCCGACGAGCTGCACTGCGCGCTGATCGTGACCACCGGCGGTACGGGGCCGTCGCCGAGGGATGTCACGCCGGAAGCCACCGTGGCGGTATGCGACCGGCTGTTGCCGGGGTTCGGTGAGCAGATGCGCGCGGTGTCGGTGCGGACTGTCCCCACGGCGATCCTGTCGCGTCAGGTGGCGGGCACCCGTGGCAGTTCGCTGATCATCAATCTCCCCGGAAAGCCGGCGGCCATCGAGGAATGCCTCGGCGCGGTCTGGGCGGCGGTCCCATATTGCATTGACCTCATCGGAGGGCCGCGTCTGCTGTTCAGCGCCGAGGCTCCCGCTCCGTTCCGCCCTACCAGCGCGTAAGCGCGAGCCCGTGCCATGAGCCTGTCTCCCGAGCTGCTGAAGATTCTCGTCTGCCCCAAATGCAAGGCGTCGTTGGAGCATTATGCGGGCCCGCTCGAGGCACTCGTGTGCCGCGCATGTCGCCTCGTGTATTCGGTGCAGGACGGCATTCCCGTCATGCTGATCGACGAAGCGCAGCCGCTGGACGACGCGACGTACCCGCCGACCGCATGAGTACCACACCGACACCCCAATGGCACGACGGGACACGGGTCGTGCGGGCCGGCCTGCCGGACGCGACGCCGGGAACGCCGTACATGGCCGGGCCGGTGTTTGCGGCGCCGTACCATGCGCCCGGTGATCCGGCCGCCTCGCCGTTCACCTACGGCCGCTTCTCCAATCCCACGTGGGTGGCGTACGAGCAGGCGCTCGAGGCGCTCGAGGGTGGGCCATGTCTGCTGTTCCCGAGCGGGATGGCGGCGTCCGCCGCGGTGCTGGCCACGATGGTGCCGCCGGGCGGCAAACTCGTGATGCCGGCCGAGAGCTATTACACGACGCGGGTGATCGCGACGCAGCAGTTCCCCGGGGCGTGGTTTGCGGCGCAGGGCATCACTGTGGCAATGGCGCCAACGGTGGGCAGCGGTTTGCGCGACGCGCTCCACGGCGCCGCCGTACTGTGGCTCGAGTCGCCAACCAACCCGGCGCTCGATGTGTGTGATATCGCGGCGCTCGCCGAGGCGGCGCACGCGGCCGGCGCGCTCGTGGTCGTGGACAACACCACCGCCACGCCGTTGCTGCAGCAGCCGCTCGCGCTCGGCGCTGACTTTGCGGTGGTGTCGGATACGAAAGCGATGACGGGGCACGCCGATCTGGTGCTCGGTCATGTGGCCTGTCGAGACGCTGCGCACGCCGACACGATTCGCACGTGGCGCACGCGCATGGGCGTGATTGCCGGCCCCATGGAAGCGTGGCTGGCGCATCGTTCATTGGCCACGCTCGACGTGCGCCTCACGCGGCAGTGCGACACGGCAATACAGATCGCGCAGATGCTGGCGGCGCATCCGAAAGTGCACGGTGTGCGCTATCCCGGGTTGCCGAACGACCCGTCGTACGCCATCGCGTCTCGCCAAATGAAGCGGTTCGGTGGCGTGATCAGCTTCGCGCTGGACGACGCGGCGGCGGTCACGCGCTTCTTCGCGGCCTCCGCGTTGGTGTACGAGGCGACGAGCTTCGGCGGGGTGCATACCAGCGCCGAACGCCGCGCCCGCTGGGGTGGTGATGCGGTGTCGGAAGGATTCGTGCGACTGAGCATCGGGCTCGAGGACGTGCGCGATCTGTTGAACGATTTCGAACGCGCCCTCGGCGCGGTCTAGAGGACACAGGCATGACGAAGCGGATCGATCGGCGCGACTTTGTCGCGTCGACACTGGCCACGGCAGCAACGGCGGCAGCGGCGGCCACCGTCGGCACGATGACGACCCTCGTGCCGATGCACACGGCGCAGGCGGCCGTTCCTGCACACGACGGCGTGCAGCCCGACGCCTTTCCCTACACCGAGTTGAGTGTGGCGGAGCTGCAGTCGCGGATGGCGAAGGGTACGCTCACCTCGCGCACGCTCACGGCGGCGTATCTCGCTCGCATCGCGGCGGTAGATCGCAGTGGCCCGACACTGAATTCGGTGATCGAAACGAATCCCGATGCGCTCACGATTGCGGCCGAGCGTGACGCCGAACGTCGCGCGGGCAAAGTGCGCGGCCCGCTGCACGGCATTCCGGTGCTGATCAAGGACAACATCGACAGCGCCGATCGCATGCAGACCACCGCTGGTTCGTTGGCGTTGGTGGGCAAGCCGGCCCCGCGCGATGCGTTCATCGTGCAGCGTTTGCGCGAGGCCGGTGCGGTGCTGCTGGGCAAGACGAATCTCAGTGAGTGGGCGAATTTCCGCTCTACGCGGTCCACGAGTGGATGGAGCGGACGCGGCGGACAGACGCGACATCCATTTGTGATCGACCGCAATCCGTGCGGCTCGAGCTCGGGCACCGGCACGGCGATCTCGGCCAACCTGGCGGCGGTGGGCATCGGTACGGAAACCGATGGCTCGATCATCTGTCCGTCGTCGATTTGCGGGCTGGTGGGGATCAAGCCCACCGTGGGCCTGTGGAGCCGCAGCGGCATCAT
>CAITQY010000374.1 GCA_903894655.1 uncultured Gemmatimonadota bacterium | reverse complement strand
GGATTCGCTGTCACGTTGGTCAACAACGGGCGCGTGGCCCTCGAGACACTGCGGGCCGAGTGCTTTGACGTCGCGTTGCTTGATGTCGTGATGCCCGAAGTCGATGGACTGGAGGTGCTCCGCCAGATCCGCGAGGAGCCGATGCCGCCGGAAACCATCGTGATCACCGGGAACGGAACGATCGAAACGGCAATAACGGCGCTGAAGATGGGAGCGTACGACTTCCTCTCCAAGCCGTATCGTATGACCGAGGTCGAGCTGCTCGTAAAGCGCGCGTGGGAAAAGCGGATGCTGACGTGGGACAATCTGCAATTGCAGTCCCGGCTTCGACGCGCCACCACGAAACCGCACTTCCTGACGCAATACGCACCGTTACGCGCCGTGCTCTCGCTGATCGATCGCGTGGCGCCCAGCGCGTGGTCCGTACTCGTCACCGGCGAGGCGGGCACGGGAAAGGATCTTGTCGCGCGACTGCTGCATGCGCGCGGTGAGGATCCCGATGGACCGTTCGTCGAGATCAATTGCGCCGCGATGGCCGAGGCGCTCCTCGAGTCGGAGCTCTTCGGCATGGAGCGTGGCGCCGTTCCCGGCGCCGTGCAACGGAAAGTCGGACTGATCGAACTCGCCGCAGGTGGCACGCTGTATCTCGACAACGTGGGGGAACTCGATCTCAAGCTGCAGGCGAAGCTCCTGCTCGCGATGGAGTCGGGTACCTTCTCCCGGCTGGGCGGTACGCAGCAGGTGCAGCTGAACGCGCGGTTGATCGCATCGAGCACCCGCGATCTCTCGCGCCTGGTGCAGGCGGGGACGTTTCGCGAGGACTTCCTGCATCGCATCAGTACCATCCATATCGCGCTTCCGGCCCTCCGCGAGCGCGTCGTCGATGTCCCATTGCTCGCTACGCATTTCCTGGAGCACTTCGGTGAGCAGGACGGGCCGCCGGCCCTGCAGCTCGGCGCCGATGCCACCGCGGTGCTCGAGCGCTACCCATGGCCCGGAAACGTGCGCGAGCTTCGTAATGTCATGGAGCGCGCGGCGCTGCTGGCCTCGGACGGCCTGGTGAGCGCACGGCATCTCCCGCTGGGGGGTGATGTCGGCGGCGCGGCACAACCCACGCCGGCCGTCGCGATGGCGCCCGTGTATGAGACCGCCACGCCGTTCGCGGCGTCTGGTTTTATGCCAAGCGTGACACTCGAGGAACTCGAACGGCGGCACATCGCCGGCGTGCTCAACCAGACGAACTGGCATCAGGGCCGAGCCGCCCACCTGCTGGGCATCTCCCCAAAAACGCTCTACCGCAAGATTCGCGAGTACGGTTTCACGCGCCCCGCGGGCGGAGCACGTTTATGAAAATTCTCGTGATCGAGGACGATCCCACCGTTGGGGAATTCGTGCGCCGTGGGCTCGAGGAGCAGCGGTGGCAGGCGGACCTCGTGAATAACGGGCTGGAAGGCGAGCGGATGGCGCTCTCACAAGCGTACGATCTTGTCATTCTCGACATGCGGTTGCCGGGGCGCAACGGACTCGACGTCCTGCGTACCCTCCGCTCGCGTGGCTTTGAACGACCCGTGCTCGTGCTCACCGCGCAGGACGCCGTTGATGCCAAGGTCGAGACGCTCCGCGCGGGTGCCGACGACTACGTCACCAAGCCCTTCGCCTTCGAGGAACTGTTGGCCCGCGTCGAGGCCTTGCTGCGCCGTCCGCGGGCGATGGCGTCGCCACAGTTGCGCGTCGCCGATCTCGACCTCGATCAGGGCACGCGTGACGTGCGTCGCGGCGACGAATCGATCGAGCTCACACCGAAGGAATTCGCGGTGCTCGAGTACCTGATGCGCCACGCCGGTCGCGTGATGAGCCGTACGCTCATTACGGAGTATGCCTGGGGGTATCACTTTGATCCCGGCACCAACATCGTCGACGTGGTGATCAATCATTTGCGCAAGAAGGTCGACGCGAAGTTCGAGAAGAAGCTGATCACCACGGTGCGTGGGGTCGGCTACATGATTCGCGGGTAGCGGAGCGCGCGTGGGATCGATCCGGGCACGCCTGACGGCCGCGTACACCGCGGCATTCATTGGCACGATCGTCATCTTCTCGATCGCGTTGCTGGCCGTACGCCGCGAGATCCTCTTTCGTGAGCTCGAGGCGCGGGTGCAGTCCGAAGCAGATCAGGTGGTGCGCGCGATCAACCTGGCGCGCAATACCGGCACCGATCCCATTGTCGCGCAAAAGGATCCGTTGGCCGGGCCCAGTGTGTCGTTCCGCATGCAGTCGTTCCTCTCGCTGCTCGAAGGCTACGTGCTGGTGCAGGACAGCAGCAAATACGACATCTATGCCTCGCCCGCCGTGCAGATGCTCTCCGCCTCCGATCGCGATGTGTTCAGCACCGCGGCGCGCGAGTCGACGCCCGCTCCCTCCATCCGGCGGGTGGCGATGCGCGCCGACACCGTCCTGCTGGCCACGCGTGTCGTGCCGCTCAGTGAGAATGCGCGCTATCGCGTATACGCCGCCCTCAGCACGTCGGATATCAGCTACACGCCGCGGGAGCTCGTTGGCACCATGCTCGTGCTCGCGCCGTTCCTGCTCGCGATGTCGATGACCTTCGCGTACATCATTGCGGGTCGAGCCTTCCGACCCATCGATCGCATCATCGATCAGGTCGAGGCGATCACCGATGGTCGCTCGCTCCACCGCCGGTTGGCGATCGGAGCCGCCGGCGATGAACTCGCCCGCCTGTCGTCCACGCTCAACGCGATGATTGAACGGCTGGAAACCTCCTTTGGGGCCTTACGCCGCTTCACGGCGGATGCGAGCCACGAGCTCAAGACGCCGCTCGCCGTGATACGCGCCGATATCGAGCGCTCGCTGTCGCCCACCTCCACGCCGACCGAGCAGGCGATCGCGATCGAAGAAGCGCTGCAGCAGGTCACCCGCATGGCCGACCTCGTCGATTCCCTGCTCACCCTGGCGCGCGCTGATGAAGGGCGTTTCGATCTGTATCGGGAACCGGTGGAGCTCGCGCCGCTCATGCGCGAGGTGGTGGAGACGGCACGCCTGCTCGGTGAGGACGCCGGGCTCATCATCGATGCGCCGTTGATGGAGAATGCCGAAGTGCTCGCCGATCTCACGCGCTTGCGTCAGCTGTATCTCAATCTCGTGACGAATGCCATCAAGTACACACCGCGTGGTGGCCGGGTGGAAATGACGCTGGCACGGGGGGACGCCGACGTCACCTTCGCGGTGAAGGATACGGGCATCGGGATCGCGGCGGCCGACGTGCCGTACATCTTCGAGCGCTTCTGGCGCGCCGACCTGGTGCGCTCGCGCGCATCGGAACGTGGCGGTTTCGGTTTGGGGCTCGCGATCTGCCAGTGGATCGCGCAAGCGCATGGCGGCACGCTGACCGTCCAGTCGCGCTTGGGCCGGGGCAGCACGTTCACCGTGGTGTTGCCGTTGGCCGGTGCGCCCGGCTCTGGCATGACGGGCGAGTACGAGTCGATGCTCAATAGCCACGGCGATGGCGATGCGGGAAACGGAATGCTAACGGCGGATTAATCCGATCCTAATGTTCTTTCCATTGCTCGATCATCTCCGGGACGTAGAATCGCGGTAGTCAGTTCCCGGGCCTCTTGTCCGGGCGCTGCGATCCGTAGCCCGCACCCCGGACAAGCGAGATGTTCAACAACCTGCTTGAATCTCAGGCTCAGAAGCAGAAGCGCTTGGGTGGTTCCGTCACCTCGATCATCGTCCATACGGCCGTTGTCGTTGCCCTCATCATTGTCACGAAGAACTCGGGCATCATCAACGAAAAGCCGAAGGAAGAGAAGGTCGACTTTGTTGAGGTGAAAAAGGACGAGCCCAAGCCACCCGAGCCGGAAAAGGCCCCACCGCCGCCTGACGCCGTGGTCGCGCCGCCACCGCCCAAGGGTTTCCAGGTGCTTTCGGCCCCGATCGAAATCCCCAACGTCATCCCCGACATCGACTTGTCCAAGAAGGTCACGGACGAAGCCGACTTCTCGGGTAAGGGTGTCGCCGGTGGTATCGCCAAGGGTGTCGAAGGCGGAAAAGGCCCGGTCCCCCAGGGGGACCAGCCCTACTTCGACTTCCAGGTCGAAAAGCCCGTCGTTATGGCGCCGGGCGCTCAGGGTCCCGCGTATCCCGACATGCTCCGCACCGCGGGCATCGAAGGCACGGTGCTGGCGCAGTTCGTTGTCGATACCACGGGACGTGCGGAAATGAACACGTTCAAGGTGCTCAAGTCCGACAACGACCTGTTCTCCAACGCCGTGAAGAATGCGCTGCAGCGCATGCGCTTCCTCCCCGCCGAAGTGGGTGGACGCAAGGTAAAGCAGCTCGTGCAGCAGCCGTTCCAGTTCTCGCTCAACCGCTAAGGTTCCCCCCCCTTTCTCTGCGGAGATTTTCGCCATGCAAGTGTCGTTGATGGAGATGTTTCAGTCGATGGGCTGGTTTGCCAAGGGCATCGTGTTCACCCTCCTTGGCATGTCTGCCTTCTCGTTCACCGTGCTCATTCAGAAGTGGTGGAGCATGCGCAAGGCGCAGGCCGAAACTCGGAAGTTCGCCCCCGAGTTCTCGCAGTTCCTCGAAGAAGACAACCTCATCGAGGCGATCAAGCTGGCCGAGAGCTACAAGAAGTCGCATGTCGCTCGCGTGCTCGGTGGGGCCCTCGCCGAAATCCGCCCGCTCATTCAGGATGGGTCGGTGACCGTGTCGGACATCAACACGTCCGAGCGCGCCGTCGAGCGTGAAATGCTCATGACGATCGTCGATCTCAAGCGCGGTCTCGGCGTCCTCGCCACCGTCGGCGCGACCTCGCCGTTCGTCGGACTGCTTGGCACCACCATGGGTATCGTGAACTCCTTCACCGGTATGGCCTCGTCGGGCGCCGGTGGTATCTCGGCCATCGCCGGCGGCGTTGCCGAAGCCCTCATCACGACCGCCATCGGTATCGGCGTTGCCATTCCCGCCGTGTGGGCGTTCAACTTCTTCCAGACGAAGATTGACAACCTCACCGCCGAAATGACCTACACGTCGAAGGAAATGATCGACTATCTCATCAAGGGCGTCTCGGGTGAGTTCGGTCGGTCCCGCTTCACGCGTGAGTTCAACACCGCTGGTCAGCAGTCGATCTCGCAGTAATCACGATCGGTCCTCTGGTTGGCGCCCCGTTCGGGGCGCCATACCGG
>CAITQY010000373.1 GCA_903894655.1 uncultured Gemmatimonadota bacterium | reverse complement strand
TCCGGCCTGCGCCTTCAGCAGTTCCGGCTTCTGGCACGCCATCGGCGACTTCGACGCCGCCACCAGCTTGGCCGACGCCACCATCTCGGTGGCCTTGGCGCGGATCGGCGCTAGATCGTTCTTATCCTTGGCCGGGTGCCAGGTGGCCATCATGAGCAGGTGGTAGGCGTCGAGCTCCTTCCAGCCTTCGGCCGTGGCGGCGCCGTGGTCCATCTTGCTGTGGTCCATCTTGGAGTGGTCCATCTCGGCAACGGGCGGCTTGACGGGCGGCTTCTCCTGGGCGGACAGCGGCGCAGCGATCAGGGCAGCGCTCGTCGCGAGCAGCGCGGCCAAACGAGTCGGTGACACGGTCATGTCGGGGCGGGATGAGGGTCGAAACGCAGGACGATAGGACATCGGATTCCCTTGATACCGCAAAGTTCGTCAAACGGGCCATTCGGGACAATCATTTGCCCAACGCCTCACGATGCCCCATCGTATGCCTGTTGACTCCCCTCGCGGGAAAATCCGGCAGCCGAGTTCGGCTGTCCCAGTTTCCTCCCCACCCGTCCCTCGCATGATCAGCCTGCGTCGTGCCACCCGGCTTTCCACCGCGATCCTGCTCGCGGCGGCCCTGCCGACCACGCTCTCGGCTCAGCCGCGCCTCACGTCACCCAAGGAATTCTTTGGGCATGACATCGGCGCCGACTACGAGCTTCCCAACTACACCAAACTGCACGCCTTCTTTGCGACCATCGCGAAGCAGAGCGACCGCGTGATCCTCGACACGATCGGCATGACCGAAGAGGGACGCCCGCAGATCATGGCGATCGTCTCCTCACCGGCGAACCTGAAGAACCTGGCACGCTACCGGGAGATCTCGAACCGGCTGGCAAACGCCGAGGGCCTCGACTCCGCCGAAGCGGCCAAGCTGGCAAAGGAAGGCAAGGTGGTGTTCTGGATCGACGGTGGCCTGCACGCCACCGAAGTGCTCGGCGCCCAGCAGCTCATCGAATCGTTCTACCAGCTCACCAGCCGCACCGACGACGAGACGATGCGGATCCTGAACGACTGCATCATTCTCATGACGCACGCGAATCCGGACGGCATGGAGCTGGTGGCCAACTGGTACATGCAGGAACCCGACAAGCTGCGCCGCAATTCGAACATCCCGCGCCTCTACGAGAAGTACGCCGGTCACGACAACAATCGCGACGCGTACATGAATGCGCTGGCCGAGACGCGCAACATGTCGCAGCAGCTGTTCGTGGAATGGAATCCGCAGATCATGTACAACCACCACCAGACCGGCCCGACGGGCACGGTCATGGCGGCACCGCCGTATCGGGATCCCGCCAATTACTGGTTCCACCCGGCCATGATCACGGGTCTCGATCTCGTGGGCGCCGCGCTCAATCATCGGTTCGTGCTGGAGCACAAGCCCGGCCTCACGTTCCGCGCCGGCTCGAATTACAGCACGTGGTGGAACGGCGGCATGCGCACCGTGGGCTACTTCCACAACCAGATCGGTATCCTCACCGAGACGATCGGCAATCCGACGCCGATTCGCGTGTCGCTGGTGCCCGACCGCCAAGTGCGCTCGGCTGGCCTGCCGTTGCCGGTGGCACCGCAGGAATGGCATTTCCGTCAATCCATCGACTACTCGGTGTCGGCGAACTACGCGTTCCTCGATCTCGCGTCGCGGTATCGTGAAACGTTTCTGTTCAATCGCTGGGTGATGGGCTACGACCAGATCAAGAACGGCTCGAAGGACAACTGGACGATTTCGCCCAAGCGCGTGGATGCCATGATCGCGCAGATCACGAAGGACCGCGCGGCGGCGGCCCCCGAAGCGAATCGCGCTGGTGGAGCGCGCGGCGGCGCGGCACCGAACGTCGGCAGCGCGGTCACCAACGACCGCTACATGGCCGAACTCAAGAAGCCGGAAAACCGTGACCCGCGCGCGTATGTGCTGAGCAGCGCACAGAACGACTTCCCGACGGCGACCAAGTTCATCAAGGCGCTGCAGTACTCGGGCATCCAGGTGCATCGCGCCACCGGTTCGTTCAGCGCCAACGGCAAGGCGTTCCCGGCCGGCTCATGGGTCGTGATGACGAACCAGGCGTTCCGTTCGCACGTGCTCGACATGTTTGAACCGCAGGATCACCCGAACGACTTCCGCTATCCGGGCGGTCCGCCGATTGCGCCGTACGACAATGCCGGCTGGACGCTCGCGTTCCAGATGGGCATTCAGTTCGAGCGCGTGCTCGACGGCATCACAGGCCCGTTCGAAAAGGTGAACGGCGTCACGACGATGCCGATGGGCACGATTGCGAAGGGCAAGGCCGGCTACTTCGTGCGGCCGGAAGTGAACGACGCGTCGACGGTGGCCAATCGACTTGCCGCCGTCAAGGTGAAGGCCTCGCGCATCCCCACGGCGTTCACCGACGGTAGCACCACGTGGCCCGCCGGCACGTGGTTCGTTCCGGCCGGTAGTGCGGCCGACAAGGTCGTGACGCAGGCCGCGAAAGATCTCGGCGTGAACTTCGCCGCCGCGAACAGCAAGCCGGGCTCGGCCCAGCCGGTACAGCCGCTGCGCATCGCGCTCATCGATCGGTACGGCGGCAGCATGCCGACTGGTTGGACGCGTCTGATGCTGGAAAAGTTCGAGTTCGCCTTCACCACGATCTATCCGCAGGATGTCGACGCGGGCAATCTCAAGGCGAAGTACGATGTGATCGTGGTAACCGACGGCATGTTCTCCGAAGCGGGCGCTGGCCGTGGCTTCGGTGGCTCGCCCGACACCACGCTGATTCCGGCGGAGTTCCGCCGCACGATCGGCCGCATCAGCCCCGAGCAGTCGGTGCCGGCGCTCAAGACCTTCGTGGAAGCGGGTGGCCGTATCGTCGCGATCGGATCGTCCATTGGCCTTGGGAAGGCGATGGGGCTGCCGATCGAGAATTACCTGACGGAAGCGAATGGGCGTCCGTACGCGGGCGAGAAGTACTACATCCCCGGCTCGCTGCTCGAAGTCGCCCTCGACACGTCGACCACGATCGCCACGGGCATGAACCCGCGCCCGAGCGTGATGTTCGACAACAGCCCGGTGATGAAGCTGGGCCCCGATGCCGCGGCCAAGGGCGTGCGCGTGCTCGCCACCTTCGATACCGACAAGCCGCTCACCAGCGGCTGGGCGTGGGGACAGGAGCTGCTCAAGGGCGGCGTCGCGATGGCCGAAGCCAAGATGGGCAAAGGCACGATGTGGCTGTTCGGGCCGGAAATTCTGTTCCGCACGCAGCCGCACGGCACGTACAAGCTGTTCCTGAACGCGCTCGACGGCGGATTCCAGCGCCCGACGAAGCCGCTGCAGTAGTTCACACCGCGGTTGAGAACGGCCCCTGCGCGTTTCGCGCAGGGGCCGTTGTGCTTGGTGGGGTATATTTCGTGATGTCCATCGATTTCAGGCGTGCCAAGACGGGACTGGTGCGTGCCGCTGGCATCGCGGTACCGCTGATCGCCGGCATTACGGTCGGCCAGCTGGCCACGCCGTATCTGCCGGGATTCTCCTCCTGGGTGCAAACACTCGGCGTGTGGGCACCGCTGGCCTTTCTGGCCGCCTATGTCGGCGTGGTGGTCTTTGTGCTCCCGGCCTTCCTGCTCAACATGGCCGCCGGCGCCGTCTTTGGCGTGGTCAACGGCAGCCTGCTAGTCATGACCGGCGCGACGATCGGCGGCACGCTGGCGTTCCTGCTGGGGCGCACGGTGCTTCGTGCCAGCGTGGCGCGGCGCGTGGCGGCTCACCCCACGCTGTCCGCGGTCGATCGCGTCATCGGCAACGACGGGCTCCGGCTGATGTTCCTGCTGCGCCTGTCGCCGGCGATCCCGTTCGTCCTGTCGAACTACGCGCTGGGTGTCACCCGGGTTCGCACGCGCGACTTCGTGATGGCGATGCCGGGGATGCTGCCGATCATCGCGTCGTACGCGGCGTTCGGCGCCGCCGGCGCCAAGGCGGCGAGTGGGAAGGGCGCATTGCCCATGCCCGTACTGGTTCTCGGCATCGTGGCAACGGTGGTGCTTGGCCTGCTCTTCGCGCGGATGACCCAGCGCGCGATCCGCGACGCCGAGGCCCGACCAGAGGCCCGACCCGTAGCACACATGTAGCCAGCGAGGTGGGCGTCCGGAGCGTAAGCTGAGGGTGCTTCGAGTGCCTACCCGTTTGCCTTCCTCCGGACGCCGCCTATGCCTGCCCCCTCGTTCCGCGTTCGTTGCCGTGCCGTCGCGACGATCCTGCTGTTGTCCTCGATGACCGTTGGCTGCACCAGCACGACTGGTGCCTCGAGAGGCGCGGGCACGTCCGCCGCGACCGCGAGTGCACGCGGCACTCCATCGGTAGGTCCGCGCTCCGGCTCGGTGATGGTGGTCGGCGGCGGTCAGATGGGCCCTGAAGTGTACGCGAAGTTCATCGAACTCGCCGGCGGGCCCGATGCGCTGATCGTTGATGTGCCAACGGCCGGTGGCGATTCCATCAACACCTCCGAAAGTGGACGGGGACTCAAGAGTGCCGGTGCGCGCAACGTGGTGGTGTACCACACGACGAGTCGCACGGTGGCCGATGCCGACAGCTTCGTGGCAAAGATCGCGAATGCGCGTGGCGTGTGGTTCGACGGCGGTCGCCAATTCCGTCTGGTCAATTCGTATGCCGGCACGAAGTCGGAGCGCGCATTTCAGGCGGTGCTCGATCGCGGCGGCGTGGTGGGTGGCTCGTCGGCCGGCGCGTCGATTCTGGGCGACTATCTCGTGCGCGGTGCGCCGTCCAACGACAATCGCCTGTTCAATCATCCGCAGTATCTGAAAGGGTTCTCATATTTGCGCGGCGTGGCCATCGATCAGCATGTGGTCGCCCGCGAACGACTGCCCGACCTGCACGACTCTCTCACGTCCCGTCGCCCCGATCTGCTCGGCATTTCGGAGGACGAAGGCACGGTGTGGCTGGTGCGCGGTGACAGCGCCGAAATCATCGGGCGGAACAAGGCGTTCGTGTACAACGGCCGCGACG
>CAITQY010000372.1 GCA_903894655.1 uncultured Gemmatimonadota bacterium | reverse complement strand
GTCATGGTCGACGACTCGATCGTCCGCGGCACCACTACGCGCGGCCTCGTGTCGCTGGTGCGTGCGGCGGGCGCGCGCGAGGTGCATATGCGGGTCTCGAGTGCACCGATCATCAGCCCGTGCTATTACGGTATCGACACGCCGCGTCGTGAAGAGTTGATCGCGGCACAGATGACGCACGACGAGCTCGTCCGACACCTCGGCGTGGACTCGCTCGGGTACCTTTCCATCGATGGAATGCTCTCGGCCATGCCGTCTGGTCCCGATGGCTATTGCCATGCCTGCTTCTCTGGCAACTACCCGACTGCGACGCCGAGCGAGCCCGAGCTGTTGCGTGCCGGAGGCGCCGCCGGTCTTCCCCTCGATATCGCCTGACCATCGTTCCGCACCCAAGCGCGTCGAAGTGAAAAGCCGCTCCGTCTCCTTTTCCGGATACGGCAGCGCTGACGGTGCGCGGGACCCGGAGTCTATGGTGGGTGGGAACCGAAGCGAGCCGAAATGACGAATCTCGGTGCTTCTGTTCCCTCCGGCCATTGGGCGCTCGAGGACGGCCCCGACGATGGGAGAAACTAAAGCGCCCCACCGCGATTGCGGTGAGGCGCCCAAGTGGAGGTGAGGGGAATCGAACCCCTGTCCGAGACTGAATCGACCCCAGCGTCTACGTGCGTATTCTGTTGATTGAGGTCTCTGTCCGCTGGCCAACAGAAAGCCCACGTCCAGACAAGCCTGCTAAAGTTTTGCCCAACGCCCGCAGGCGTGACGTCGGACTAGCCCAGATTTTCGATACTCACATGCCGCCCCGGGCGGGCTGCCTTGTGAGCACTGCCGGTAACCCGAAGGTTAGGCGGCGAGCGCGAGGTTATTGTTCGCGATTGGAATTTTCCCGAGTGTTTTACCAGGTGCTCGAGGACCTGGGCACGCAACCAGAGCTTCACCAACCCCGTCGAAGCCAGTCACCCCCGGCTAACGGTCCTACCCTACACCGTACACTAGGGGAGCACGGGCGGTTCCCGCAACTCCCTACCCGCCCCGGGACCAGCCGAGATCAGGCGATCTCGCAGGTCAGATCCGAGACATCCGGGTCACTGGCGGCGAGCCGCTGTGCCCGGTACTCCTCGTAGTGCAGCAGGTAATTCGAGAAGATTTCCTCAACTTCGCTGAAGTCGCGCACCTGGTGCAACAGCTTCCGCAGGTCGGCCGAATTTGGGAGGCCCTTCACGTACCAACCCAGGTGCTTCCGGAACTCGAGGGCCGCGCCGATGGCGTCGACCTCGTAGCCCTGCACCAGCCGAGCGTGATCCAGCGCGATCGCGAAGCGCTCGTGCACACCCGGCGTCTCGGGCATCGGCTGGCCGTCGAACAGGGCGCGCGCTTGCTTGAACACCCACGGCTGCCCGTATGAACCGCGACCGAGCATGATGCCGTCAGCCCGGGTATGGTCGAGCATGCGCTTGGCGTCGGCCGCCGTTTTGATGTCGCCGTTGCCGAGCACCGGAATGTCGAGCGCCTCGGCCACCTTAGCGATTTCATCCCAATTGGCCTGGCCCGTGTACATCTGCGTCCTGGTACGGGCGTGCAAGGCGAGCACGCGAGCGCCCGCGTCCTGACAACGCAAGGCGATTCCCACCGGATCTCGCATCTCCTCGCTCCAGCCACTCCGAATCTTGCACGTCACCGGCAACGAGGTGGCCTTCGACACGGCTCGGATGATCTCCTGCACCAAGTCCAGATCGCGCAGACATCCTGACCCACCGTTCCGGCGCACGACCTTCTTTACCGGACAGCCGAAATTGATGTCGACGAAGTCCGGCATGAACAGGTCCGTGACCAAGGCGGCCGCATCGGCCATCGCGGCGGGGTCGGCCCCGAAAATCTGAACGCCGATCGGGTGCTCATCAGGTGAGAACCGCAGTTTGCTGATCGTCGCTTCGTTTTCCCGCCGGATACCCTCGGCCGACAGGAACTCGGTGACGACCACGTCCGCACCGTGCGCATGGCACAGCCGTCGGAAGGGAGATTCCGACACGCCAGCCATCGGCGCGAGATAAAGTGGCACCGAATGGGGCACACGGAACGGAAACAACTTACGGGACATACAGTTGAAGTTAGTGCGGCCCCATCGGTCGAGCAACGCAGAGCTTTGACAGCGGCGTCCCCACGGTTAGGATAGAGTGCTATGGAACTGCGCGAGTTCTTCTCCGAAGACGCTGTCCAGCTCGAGCTTCAGGGTACGAGCAAGGACGAAATTCTCAAGGAACTCATCGGGCTGCTCAAGCTCGATGAAAAATCCGAGGGCATGCTGTTCAAGATGCTCAAGCGGCGCGAAAATCTCGGCTCCACCGGCATCGGCCGTGGAATCGCGATCCCGCATTGCCGCAGCCTCGTCGTCAACCGTTTGCGTGTGGCCTTTGGCCGCAAGTCAGACGGTGTCGACTTCAAGGCCATCGACGACAAGCCCGTCAACTTCTTCTTCCTCATCGTCGCGCCGCCGCTCGAGGTCTCGAACCAGTACCTACCGGTACTCGGCAAGATCGCGCAGTTCAGCAAGGAGAGCGACGTACCGGGCCGCCTGCTGGAGATTCGTTCTCCGGCGGATTTCATGGCGTTGCTCGAAGAAAAGCGCGTCTGAACGTCGAGCACTGACCGTCGTCGTCGGTTCAGTGGTCGACGACGACTCGGCGAATATCCAGGCGTAACCGATTCGCGACGCGGAGACTCTGTAAGAGTGCGGCAACGGCCAACCCGGCCACGAGCCCCATCCAGAGCCCGCGTTCGCGCAGCGGCGTTCGGAATCCCAGATACATCCCGACAGGAATTCCCACGCCCCAGAACGCGACCAGGTGCAGAATTGCGGGCACCCGGGTGTCTCCCGTGCCGCGCAGCACGCCGCTGGTGACCGCCTGCAGGCCGTCGAACACCTGAAACATGCCCGCCAGCGGAATCAGCGAGGCCGCGACTGCAACCGTGGCACTCTCGGTCGTGTATCGTGTCGCGAGCCATTCTGGCGCGAGCATGAAGATCACGCCGCTGATGCACATGACGCCGCCGCCACAGGCGATAGCGGCCACCGCATCGCGTCGCGCCGACGGCATGTCGCCGCGACCGATAGCGCGACCAACCACGGCAGCTGCAGCACCGGAAATGCCGAGCGGCACCATGAACGTCAGCGCAGCCATATTCAGCGCAATCTCGTGTCCGGCCAACGACGCGGTGCCCATCCATCCCATGAACAGCGCCGTCACGCCGAAGGCGAAGCTCTCGAAGAACCACTGGACACCAATCGGCACACCGATGCGCAGCATGCGCATGAACGGCCCCCAATGCAGCGTCTCTCGACGCCATGGCCGGATGGATGGACGCAACAGAGGCCACGCCAATGCGAGCAGCACCAGCGCCATAACCCACGTCGAGATCGCGGTGGCGTAGCCCGCTCCTTCGACACCGAGCGCCGGCGCACCCGCATTGCCGTAGATCAACAGCCAGTTCACGAACACGTTTACGAGGTTCGCTACCGCCGCGGCGATGAGGATGTGGCGGACAGGCCCCAGCGCTTGCAGCGTTTGCCTGAACACGTTGAAGGCAAAGAACGGCAGGATGGCAATCGCCCGGCGATGGGTGTAGACCGCCGTGTCTTGCACCACGTCGGCCGGCTGATCGAGCGTCAGCAGCAACCACTCCACCGGGATCAGCGCCAGCAGCACGAACACGGACACGACGGCGGCGAGGACAAGGCCGCGCTGCACGCCGCGCGCGACGCCCTCATGATCACCGGCACCGACCGCTTGCGCGACGACCGGATCGATCGCACAAAGCAGCCCCATGCCGAACACGCTGGCGTTGAAGAAATAGAAGTTCCCCAACGCCACCGCCGCGATCGCCGCCCCACCGAGCTTGCCGACCATCAGCGCGTCGACGACGCCCATGGCCTGAATGCCAAGATTGATCAACACGATCGGCATGGCGATGCGCGCCATGTCCCAGAGATCGCCCCGCCAGTCCCGGCCGGATCCGCCCGCGAGGTTCAACGGCCGTTAGTGCGTTTGGCGGAGGACACCAACTCTCGCACCTCGCGGAGCAGGCGCTGGGCGTCATAAGGAATGCCGTCCTTGATCGTCCACGCCACCCCACCACCCGAACCGGCGGCCGCATCGGCGCGGGGCGGATAGAACACCTTGAGATCCTCGAGTGGGTTGCCGTTGATCACCACCAGATCGGCAAGGAATCCCGGACGCACGCGCCCGAGACGCGACTCTTCGCCGAGGATCTTCGCATTGTTTGCCGTGACATGCTGTAGCACGCGAAGCGGCGCGAATCCGGCCTCCTGATGCAATTCAAGCTCACGGATCAATCCGAACCCGTACACCTGATAGATGAACCCGGCGTCCTCGCCCGCCCCAACCACGCCGCCAAGCCGCTCGAAATCGCGAACGGCCTGAAACCAGATCCGGTAATTCTCTTTCCAGTACGCTTCATCGGTGCTGCTCCAATTCGCGAAGTACGAACCGTGGTTGGAGGGATCCGGCTTGAAGTACTTGTCGAGCGTTGGATGCAGGTACTCGGCGAACCACGGCTGCGTTTCCGCCCGCTGTAGGTCGCGGCTGGCTTCATAGATGTCGAGCGTTGGATTCCAAGCGACGTTTGCCTTCACCATGGCCTTCAGCACGTCCTGCAGTCGCGTCGGATCCGCCTCGCGCCACAGCCGCCCGGCGTACCGGAAACGCATGCCCTCATCGGCGTAGTTGAAGTTCGACGGAAAGCTCTGGAGTCCCTCGGCAATCGCCGCATCAGGTACCCCGTACCAATGCTCGATGCTCGTGAGTCCCCCCGCCGCGGCATCCCACGCATTCGTCTCATCGACCGCCATGTGATGGGCCGTGCGCAGGCCAAGCTTGCGGGCTTCATCGAGCACGGCCGGATACACATCCTTGTCCATGCCGAACAGCTTGAGCCCGTCGACACCCTGCGCCTTGAGATCGCGCACACGCTGCCGTGCTTCCACGTCGTTGCGCGGCACCGGCATGTACGCGTAGCGCGCGTACACATACAATCGTGGACCGATCATGTCACCGCTGAGGCTACGCGCCCGCAGCTGTATGGTCTTCGGGGTTTCGCTCGACACGTCACGGACGGTGGTGATGCCCATCCCGAGCCAGAGCTTCATCTGATACTCGAGCGGCTGCGCGATGCCGGCGCGCTCGTCCTGCACATGCCCGTGCGCGTTGATCAGCCCAGGCATCACGTACTTCCCCGTGGCGTCGATGATCACATCGCCCGTCGGACGCCTCGCCGTCCCATCCTTCAGCGCCACCGGATCCAGCGAGACGATCTGCGCAATGCGGTTACCCTCGATCACGATATCCTTCGGTCCTTCAGCCGGCGTGCCATTGCCCTCGATGATGGTGGCGCCGCGAATGATCAGACGCGTTGGACGCACGCCGTGTGACGGCGCCGACTGCGCTGTCAATGAGCTACGGGCTGCGAGCGCGATCGTCGTCGCGGCGAGCGTGAGGACCGTACACCGTGTGATTAGGCGCATGAGGCTACTCCCATTCGATCGTGGCCGGCGGCTTTGAGCTGATGTCGTAGACCACGCGGTTCACGCCGTCGACCTCGTTGATAATACGATTCGAGATCCGCCCGAGCACTTCGTGCGGAAAAGCGAACCAATCAGCCGTCATGCCGTCCGTGCTGGTGACGGCGCGCAAGGCAATCACATGCTCGTAGGTCCGTCCGTCACCCATCACACCCACCGAACGCACCGGCAGGAAGACCGCAAACGCCTGCCAGATCTCCTGATACAGTCCGGCGGCGCGAATCTCCTCGAGATAGATCGCGTCGGCTCGGCGCAGAATATCAACCGCGTACGGCGTGACCTCGCCAAGCACGCGAATCGCCAGCCCCGGACCCGGGAACGGATGCCGTCCCACCATCTCCTCAGGGAGGCCGAGCTCTCGACCGACGTTGCGCACTTCGTCCTTGAACAGCTCGCGCAGGGGCTCGATCAGCTGGAACTTCATGTCCGGCTTCAGGCCGCCGACATTGTGGTGCGTCTTGATCGTGGCCGACGGACCGCCTGTCGCACTCACCGACTCGATGACATCGGGATACAACGTGCCCTGCACCAGGAACTCGGCACCCTGCCCCGCCGCCGCCGACGCATCCTCGAACACGTCAATGAACGTGTGCCCGATGATCTTGCGCTTCTTCTCCGGATCCCCTTCACCGGCCAATCCATTCAGGAAGCGGTCTTCGGCGCGAACGGTGATCAGCTTGATGCCAAGATGCGCGCGCATGGTGCGCTCAACCTGTTCGCGCTCATGCAGGCGCAGTAAACCCGTGTCGACGAAGATGCACGTGAGTTGATCGCCGATCGCCTTGTGGACCAGCGCTGCGGCCACGCTCGAGTCAACACCGCCTGACAGTCCGCAAATCACCTGCTTGTCGCCGACCAGTTCGCGGATCTTCGCGACCTCCTGATCGATGAAGTGTCCCGGCGTCCAATCCGGTGTGCAGCCGCACACACCGAACAGGAAATTCTGAATGATCTCGGCACCGCGTACCGTGTGCGCGACCTCTGAGTGGAACTGCACGGCATGAATCGGACGCGTGGTATGACGGAATCCCGCGAGCGTGGTACCGCTGTGCGCGGTGGCGACGTAACCGGGAGGTACCTGCTCCACATGGTCGCCGTGGCTCATCCACACGGTGGTCCGCTCCCCAGCGCCAAAGCCGCTGAACAGTCCCGTCGGCTCGTCCACCGTGACTTCGGCGCGTCCATACTCGCGCCGCCCCCCGCCGACCACCGCCCCGCCTTCCAAGTGGGCGATGAGCTGCATGCCGTAGCACACGCCGAGCACGGGCGCGACGTCGAGTAGCGCGCGGGATATCGTCGGCGCGCCCTCGTCGGTCACTGAACTCGGTCCGCCGGACAGAATGATGCCGTCCGGCTTCCACGCGCGGATCCACTCGAGTGATTTCGTGGGCGGATGAATCTCGGAGTACACGCGGGCTTCACGCACACGGCGGGCGATCAGCTGCGTAATCTGCGAACCGCAATCGAGGATCAGGATACGGCTGTTCATCAGTACTTCCACTCCGGACCGGTAAGCTTGAGAAACTCGACGGCCTTCGTGTCGAGATCGAGAATGGCACCCGTGGGGGCGCCGTGCAGCCAGCCGCACCCTTCACCCGGGCTCACCAGCAACGAATCGCCGCGCGATATCATTTCGGGAATGTGCGTGAACCCGTGCACCACGACTTCATGCCCGTCGATGGATCGCTGGTGAACATCCGCAAGATCGTGGATCAGGAGCACCGACTTGCCACCGAGATCGAAGCTGTGCGGTGATTCGTACAATTCGGTTGCGCCGAAGCCGGACTTCGCCGCCGCCTGCAGCGCGTCATGATCGCCGTCGTTGCGTCCAAATACGCCGAGCAGGGGAATCGACAAGTCGTGAAACGGCTGCAACGTGAATGGCGAGCAATAGTCGCCGGCGTGCATCACAATCGACACACCGCCGGCGATCATCTGCTCCAGCAATTCGCGGACGGCAGGCACGCGGTCATGGGTATCCGACAGTAAGCCGATCCGCATTAGGCAGTTCTCCACTGGAGGTGCGCACGCTCGAGGCGTACGAGGTCTTCGAGGCGTTCACGCTCGGTGATCACGGCAAAGCGATCACCATCCACCATCACTTCGGCGGGGCGCGGACGGGAATTGTAGTTGGACGACATCGTATAGCCGTACGCGCCCGCGGTCTGCACGGCGAGTAAGGCACCAGCTGCCACGTCCGGCATCGGCCGGTCTTTGGCGTAGAAGTCCCCAGATTCACAGATCGGTCCGACGACATCGGCGACGACCGTGCCGTTGATCGATTCCACGGCGTCGATCCGATGATATGCCTGATAGAGCGCCGGGCGCACGAGATCGTTCATGCCGGCATCGGTCACGATGAAATCCTTGCCGGCCGCATGCTTCCGATACAAAACTTCCGTGATGAGCACGCCCGCCTCGGCTACCAGGAACCGTCCCGGCTCAAGCAGCAAGGTCAGACCAGTTTCGCGGGCCGCCGCGAGCACAATGGCCGCGTAGTCATCCACATCGGCATCCCGCTCATCGGCATGATACGGCACGGCCAATCCGCCACCGACGTCCATGTACGCAATGGCGTGACCATTGGCGCGGGCGGCGGCGATGGCCGACAGCAAACGTGGCAACGCGTCGCGCATGGGGTCGGCATTACCGATCTGCGAGCCCAGATGCATACCCAGTCCCCGCAGCGCCACATGCGGCAGCTCGTGTACCATCGCGACCAGACGCGACACATCATCACGCGGGATGCCGAACTTCTGTCCTTTCTCCCCGGTCTTGATATAGGCGTGCGGCGAGTCCACCGTCACTTCCGGATTCACTCGGATCGCGATGGGCGCCACTACACCCTGGCGGCCCGCCACGGCATCAATCGTGACCAACTCCGCTTCCGACTCGACATTGATCAATAGGACGCCTTCCTCGAGCGCCTGCTCGATCTCGCGGACCGTCTTGCCGACGCCGCTAAACACCACATCATGCCCGGTGAAACCGGCCTCGCGGGCGCGGAACAGCTCTCCGCCGGACACGATGTCGACGCCCGCCCCGAGCTCCTGCAGCAACCGCAGCACGGTGAGGTTCGAGTTCGACTTCATCGCGAAGTGAATGCGGTGCGGCACGCTCGCGAACGCCTGTTCCAGGCGCTGCAACCGCGCGCGGATCGTATTCGCGCAGTACACATACGTAGGCGTGCCGACGGCCGCTACGATCGCGGGAATGGGCACCTGCTCCGCGTGCAGGACACCGCCCCGCCGTGGGAACGCTGGTTCGGACTCTGACGATGGCATCACGTCACTTAGTACGAGCGAGCCCAGACGACCTCGTACTTCGCTGGCTCACCGGTCACCATGCACGTCGTCGGCGCTTCCGGCGAACGGTACTCGAGATCTGGGATGACGCGGATCGTCGCCTTGGTCTCTTCCTTGACCTGCTGCTCCACCGCGGGATCCCCGTTCCAGCCGGCATACACAAACGCACCGGGACCTTCCATCACTTCCTTGAACTTGCCGTAGCTGATACGCTCACGAATCGTGTTCGCCTCCACGCGGGCGCGGGCGGCGGCCAGCATGTCCGCCTGAATCATGTCGAGCACCACGGGCAACTCGGTGCGCAGCGTATCGAAGCTGATGGGACGCTTCTCCCGCGTGTCACGACGGGCCAGCATGCCGGTGTTCGACGCCAGATCGCGCGGACCGATTTCCATACGCAGCGGAATGCCGCGCAGCTCCCAGTGATAGTACTTCGCCCCTGGCTTCACCCCGGCGCGCTCGTCGACATGCACGCGAATCCGCTCGTGGTCGGGACGCTTAAAGCTGCCCAGATCGTCCGCGATGCGCTTGGCCATCTCGACGGTGGCCGCGCGCTCTTCTTCGGTCTTCCAGATCGGCACGATCACCATCTGGATCGGCGTGAGTTTCGGCGGCAACCGCAGCCCCGCGTCATCCCCGTGCGTCATTACCAAACCACCGATCATGCGCGTAGAGACCCCCCAGCTGGTGTTCCACGCGAACGCCTGTTCACCCTGTTCGTTCTGGAAGCTGAGGTCGAACGCCTTCGCGAAATTCTGTCCGAGGTTGTGCGACGTGCCAGCCTGCAGCGCCTTGTTGTCCTGCATCATCGCTTCACACGCATAGGTGCGAAGGGCGCCGGCAAACTTTTCGGAGTTCGTCTTCTGCCCAGTGATCACGGGCATAGCCATGTAGCCCTCCATGAACTCGCGGTACACACCCAGCATGCGACGCGTCTCCTCCTCCGCCTCGTCGTGCGTGGTGTGTGCGGTGTGTCCTTCCTGCCAGAGGAACTC
>CAITQY010000371.1 GCA_903894655.1 uncultured Gemmatimonadota bacterium | reverse complement strand
GAGCGGGCCACTGCCGCCGCGGGGTGATGTGGACAGCGCAGATGTGTGACCTCGCGCGGGTGGGAGGTCGCTCAGGCGCTCGAAACCCGGCGCGGCCACATACACCGCGCCGCGCTTGCCAAGGGTGACGCACAAGCACGACACGCCCGCGGCCATAGCCGTCGCCGCCAGCGCCATCGAGTCGGGCGCCATCATTTGCATCTCGTCTTCGTTGACTTGCAGCACGTCGAAGCACTCGCACCACGCGGCCACATTCGGCAGCGGCTGGGCGAGGCGCAGGCCGTCGGGGAGCACGGCCATGATCTTCATGTGCAAATCGCAGTAGATCGGCCCGGTGAAATGGGCACGCACCAACTGCGTGGTCTCCAGATCGAGCTCCCACCCACTCAGAAAGTTGATGTACAGGGCATCCAGTCGGGCCGAGTCCAGCACGGGCTTGAGGCCCAGCCAGGTCCACGCCGGTACGCCGCCGGTGAGATGCTCGGTGCGATGTTCGTCATCGACATAGCGCAGCTCCACCCGATTGTTTGGATAGGGCACGCCGATGATCTCGGCGTCCGGCGCCATGTGACGCAGCGCGCGACAGAACAGGCGCGCTCGATCCACCAAGTCATCGCCCACGCGTGCGAGCGGCACGATCTCCCAGTCATCGGGCAGCGCCGCATCGAGGGCCGAGAGCGAGTAGGTGATGCCGCCCCATTCCTCAACGGGCACGCTGCGTTTGTCGCGACCGTGCAGCACGTCCCACACGAACGAGCCGATCACTCCGACGCGCTTCTTTCGCGTCTCGATGGGCGAAGCGGCGGTCGTCACGCGGGGGGCCGACCGGTATGCTGCGCGATGAACGTGGCCACGGCACCCACCACACCGGCGGTGCCGGGCAGCGTGCCGGGCACGATGCGGCAGGCATCCACCGCCGGCTTGAAGGCACGACGACGCACTTCCTGGCGGAGCGGCACGAACAACGCTTCACCCGCCTGCGTGACGCCGCCGGCGATCACGACACAATCGGGATTGAACACGTTCAGCAAATTCGCGATGCCTGTGCCCAGAAAACGGGCCGTGTCGCGCACGATCTCGATGGCCACCGCATCGTTCTGCGCCGCTGCGGCATACACCGTGGCCGCGGTGATTTTTGACACGTCGCCGTCCACTAATTCCGGGAGAATCGACTGCTGATCGAACGACAGCGCCTCGCGGGCGCGCTCGGCGATCGCCGTGCCAGAGGCATACGCCTCGAGGCAGCCGTAGTTGCCACAGCCACAGCGACGACCCGTTTGGTTGATGGTGGTGTGGCCAATCTCACCAGCCACGTCACTCGAGCCGTGATACAGCCGGCCGTCGAGGATGATCCCGCCACCGATACCGGTGCCGATGGTCATGCCGATCACGTTTGTGGCGCCCTTGGCCGCGCCCACCCACCATTCGCCGTAGGTCGCGCAGTTCGCATCGTTGTCGAGTGCCGCCGGAAGTCCCGTCAGCGCCGACATGCGGTCGCGCAGCGGAATGTTGTGCCAGTTGAGATTCGGCGCCACGAGCACGATCCCCTTCTCGCGATCGAGCGGACCGGGAGCGCCTACGCCCACGCCGAGGAACGCCTCGCGCGACACACCGGCTTCTCGCATCGTGTCGGACACCGCCGAATTCACCATGCGGGCCATGCGCGCGATCACACCATCGGCGCCCTCATGGGCCGCGGTGGGTTCGGAACGGAGTCCGTATTGGCGTGATCCGTCGGCGGACATCGCGCAGACGACAACGTTGGTGCCGCCAAGATCGACACCGACAATGAACTGGTTGGCTGGAAGGGCAGTCATAAGGCCCAAAGATAATGCTGCCGCCCAGAGATGGCCCTACCGGAGAGGGCCTGCCTCGCGGGGCGGGTCGAACATCGTCGCGACCGCCGCACCAACGTCGCTGGCCGTCACGTCGCGCATGCACGTCCAATGACCGAGCGGGCACGCCTCACCGCCGTGCGCGCTGCACGGTCGGCAGGTGAGCTCGTCGCGCCCGAGTACGACATGACGATCGGCCAGCGGCCCGAAGCCCATCGCCGGCACCGTGGGCCCGAAGAGCGCCACCGTGGGCGTGTTCATCGCGCTCGCGAGATGCAGCGGCGCTGAGTCGTTCGTCGCCAGCACCACGCAGCGGGCGAGCAGGGCGGCTGATCCGAGCAGCGAGAGTTGTCCGGTCGCATCGATGATCGGCGCGCCGCCGCGCTCCTGCACGGCGATGCGGATCGCCGCCGCGAGCGGGGCATCGGCCGCGGCGCCGAGCACCGCGATGCGGGCGTCGGGCCACCGCCCCGCGAGGTCACGCGCCAGCGCATCGTAGGACGGCCATCGCTTGGTGGCCCACACACTGCCCGGGGCGAGCGCGATCAATGGCTCGCCGTCGCCGACGCCGGCCGTGTGCAACAGGGCGGTCACCTGCGCCTGATCCGACGCGCCGGGATAGAGCGATGGCCTCAGGCGTTCAGGCACCACCGACGCGTCGCGGGGATCAGTCGCCAACGCCCACAGCCGCTGCGCGTGATGCCAGTCCTTCCGATACGCCACGCGGCGCGAGTACAACCATCGCCCCGCTGACGTGTCGAAGCCCACGCTCGACACACCCGCTACACGCGCCAACGCGGCCGTGCGCCACGAGCCCTGCGCCATGTAGGCCGTCGTCGCGCCGGTCGCGCGCAATCGCGCCGCCACCCGGATGAGCCCCAGCAATCCCGCGTCGGTTCGGCGTTTGTCATAGACAATGACCGACGCGACCGCCGGATGATTTGCCAGCACCGCCGCATTGGCTGGCGTGGCCACCACGTGCACCTCGCCCGCACGCGCCAACCGCTCAAGGAGCGGGGTCGTGAGGATCATGTCGCCGAGGAACGAGGTTTGGAGTATCGCCGAAGTCGTCACGTGGGTTTCGAGTCGTGAGTAAAAGTTTGGAGTCGTGAGTGTTGCTTACTCACCACCCTGGACTTGAACCCACCACTCGAGACTCACGCCCTTAGTCGACCTGCAGCACCGCAAGAAACGCTTCCTGCGGAATCTCCACGCTGCCCACCTGCTTCATGCGCTTCTTTCCTTCCTTCTGCTTTTCCAACAGCTTGCGCTTGCGCGAGATGTCGCCGCCGTAGCACTTGGCCGTCACGTCTTTCCGCAGCGGCTTCACGGTTTCACGTGCGATGATCTTCATGCCGATCGTGGCCTGAATGACCACTTCGAACATCTGGCGCGGAATCAGCTCCTTGAGCTTCTCGGCCACCTTGCGGCCCCACTCGTACGCCTTGTCCTTGTGCACGATCACCGAGAACGCGTCGATCGCGTCGCCGTTGATCAGCATGTCGAGGCGCACGAGATCGCTCTCGCGATACTCCAGAATCTCGTAGTCCAGTGAGGCGTAACCGCGGCTCACCGTCTTCATCTTGTCGAAGAAGTCGAGAATGATTTCGCCGAGCGGAAACTCCCAGTCGAGCTCCACGCGCACGGTGTCGAGGAAGCGCGTGTTCTTGTAGATGCCGCGCCGCTCCATGCCGAGCGTCATGATCGGCCCGATGTACTCTGAGGGGCACATGATGCGCGCACGCACGTAGGGCTCCTTCACTCGCGTGATCACCACGGCCGGCGGCATGAGCGCCGGGTTCTCGACCATCAATTCGGTGCCATCGGTTTTCGTGACCTGATACTCCACGCTGGGGACCGTGGTCACGAGATCCAGATTGTACTCGCGCTCCAGCCGCTCCTGCACGATTTCCATGTGCAACAGCCCGAGGAAGCCGCAGCGGAAGCCGAAACCAAGCGCGGTACTCGTTTCCGGCTCGTATTGCAGCGACGCGTCGTTCAGTTTCATCTTTTCGAGCGCATCACGCAGCGTTTCGTACTGCGTGGTGTCGGTCGGGTAGATGCCGGCGAACACGAACGACTTCACTTCCTGGTAGCCGGGCAGGGCTTCGGCGGCGCGATTGTCCTGATCGAAAATCGTGTCGCCCGCGCGCGTTTCGCGCACCGAGCGCACGGCGGCGAGCACATAGCCCACTTCGCCCGCATGCAGTACCTCGGTGGGCACTTGGCGTAGCTGCAGGTAGCCCACTTCGGCCACCTCGTACACGTTATCCGACGCACCGAAGGTGATCTTGGTGCCCTTGCGCATGGCGCCGTCGACCACGCGCACGCTGGGAATGGCGCCGCGGTACTTGTCGTAATACGAGTCGAAGATCAGCGCCCGCAGCGGGCCGTTCACGTCGCCCGATGGCGCCGGTACACGACGCACGATCTCTTCCAGCAGCTCGGGGACACCGGTGCCTTCCTTGCCGCTCACCTGCAGCACGTCTTCCGGGCGGCAGCCGATCAGGTCAACCACTTCCTGCCGACGACGCTCCGGTTCGGCGCCCGGTAAGTCGATCTTGTTGAGCACCGGAATGATCTCGAGACCGGCGTCCATCGCGAGGAACAGGTTCGACAGCGTCTGCGCCTGAATGCCCTGTGACGCATCGACCACCAGGATCGCGCCTTCGCAGGCCGCCAGCGACCGCGAGACTTCATACGTGAAGTCGACGTGGCCCGGCGTGTCGATCAGGTTGAGCTCGTAGTTCTGCCCGTCGCCCGCTTTGTAGCTCATGCGCACGGCATTGAGCTTGATCGTGATGCCGCGTTCGCGCTCGAGGTCGAGCGTGTCGAGCACCTGAGACTTCATTTCGCGCTTCTGCAACGTGCCGGTTTTCTCGATCAGGCGGTCCGCGAGGGTGGACTTGCCGTGATCGATGTGGGCGACGATGCAGAAATTGCGGATGTGACTGAGTTCCAACGGAATGCCTTGCTAAAAGGGGCGACGCGTGGGCAGCCTTTAAAGATAATCGATGGGCCCCGCAATCTGGTGACCAGATATGAACACGGCGGCCGTCCCGAGGGGGCGGCCGCCGTGTAACGCATTCGGGTTGAATCGGGTACCGCGGAGGCGGTGGCGGAGGCGGTGGCGTGCCGGCGCCCGCCTGGCCCGCCCGCTGCTCGGCGGTGGGCGGCTTATTCACCTGCGGCAGAAAGACCACGCGACCGTTCTCGATGGCGGCGATTGCGCCGCCCTTGAGCGTAAAGGGGGCCCCACTGATGTAGCCCTGCGGCAGCATGCCGGTCTTCTGGTACACGTCGGCCGTCAT